>NZ_JBGUAU010000002.1:0-255216 GCF_041820985.1 Evansella sp. AB-rgal1 | reverse complement strand
GAAGTTGATGTTACTTAATCATCTAATAATGTTTTTTCATACGCCATGGTGAAAATGTTCACTTTCATGGGAGTCTACCCTCGTATAATACGTAATCTCAATTGGTGGTTAATTTATCTAGTATTCCTAATATTGTTGGTTTGTATTCCATTCGCTTCTGTCCACTCCTTTCCTGTGGGGAGTTGCCGAGCCCCCTCCACGACTACGTCGCTACGGTGTCTCGCCTCTACTCTACTTCCCACTGGAGTTCGTGGACTTACGCTCATTCCATAGAAAGTTGATGTTACTTAATCATCTAATAATGTATTTTCATACGCCATGGTGTAAGTTTTCTCTTACATGGAGGTCTATTATGAAAATACGTGTATCAGACTAATTACTCTCTTTACTGGCGTATATTTATTCGTTTCAAGCAGTTCCTGTTATCATCTCTTAAATGATACTAACTTCATTTCTGTCATTTCTTCTATGGCGTATTTAATTCCTTCTCGTCCGAATCCACTTTTCTTTACTCCTCCGTACGGCATATGATCCACTCGGAATGTTGGAATATCGTTAATCATGACGCCACCAACCTCTAAATCATCCGATGCTTGGAATGCTTTCGATAGATTAGAAGTAAATACTCCTGCTTGTAGACCAAACTCTGAGTTATTTACTTCTGCAATGGCATCAGACCAATCAGTAAATCCATTTACTGTAACTACAGGACCAAATACCTCTTTACAAGAAACACTCGTGTTACTCGGAGGATCAATCATAATTGTTGGCTGAATGATATTCCCTATTCTTTCTCCTCCAGTAGCTACTTTTGCACCTAAGGATACTGCTTCTTCTATCCATGAAAGTACCCGCTCACAGTCACTCGGAGTAATAAGTGCAGAAATATTTGTTGCTTCATCTAAAGGATCACCTAGCTGTAACGCCTTTGATTTCTCTTTTAATTTAGAAATTAACTCTTCTTTTAATGTTTCATGTACATAGATACGTTGCAGAGATATACACACTTGTCCTTGATATCCAAAAGCCCCCATTACAATCCGATCAATTAATTCATCTATGTTCACATCATGGTCGATGATAACAGCTGAATTTGATCCTAGTTCTAACGTTACTTTTTTTAGACCAGCTTTGTTTTTTATGGAAATCCCCACTTCTGGACTTCCTGTAAATGTAATAATATTAACTCTAGGGTCTGTAATTAACGCCTCTCCTACAATATTGCCTTTCCCAGTGATGACATTTAATGCTCCTTTAGGTAAACCTGCCTTATCAAACAAATCAGCAATAAAGTAAGCTGATAATGGTGTTTGTGATGCTGGTTTTAGTATTACTGGATTTCCTGATGCAATCGCAGGCCCTAATTTATGAGCTACAAGATTCATAGGGAAATTAAAAGGAGTAATAGCTCCAACAACCCCACCTGGTTCCCTTAGAACATATGCAATTCGATCCTCTCCTCCTGGAGCAGCATCCATATTAACCATTTCGTTTGGTAATCTTCGAGCTTCCTCACTAGCAAACTTATAGGTCATAATGGTTCTTGCCACTTCTGCGCGAGCTGTTTGAATAGGTTTTGCTGCTTCTTCCGCAATAATTCTGGCGCATTTCTCTCGATTTTCTTCTAAAAGTTTTACAACATTCTCCAATATCTCAGCACGTTTATATGCAGGTAACTTTTTCATTACGTATTTAGCACTTACTGCCGCTTCCACAGCACGGTCCACTTCTTCCAACGAAGCCATTGGAATGTGAGCAATAACTTTTTCAGAAAATGGGGAAGTTAGGTCTTGATAATTGTTTCCTTCTTGCCACTCACCACCAATAAACAATTGCTGTTTCATGATATGCCTCCTCACATCTTTGTACAATATTCATCAATAACAGATTCCAATATCACCAACCCCTCCTCTAATTGACTATCAACTATTACAAGAGGAGATAATATACGAAGAACATTGCCATACAACCCTGCGCCCATAATGATTAGGCCCTTTTGAATACAAGCTTGAATAATTTGTTGCGTTAACTCTTTGTTTGGCTCTCTTGATTCCTTATTTTTTACAAGCTCCATCGCATTCATGGCACCGAGACCACGTACATCACCGATTTCCTCATACGTATTCTTATAATTTTCAAAAGTTTTCATTACCTTTTTCCCAATCTCATTTGCTCGTTGTGGTAGTTTCTCTTCTTGCATCATTTCGATTACTTTTAATGCTGCAATACAACCTAATGGACTCCCACCATACGTTCCACCAATTTCTCCTGCTCCAGGGGCATCCATTATATCTGCTCGACCAGTTACAGCACTGATCGGTAATCCAGCACCAAGAGATTTGGACATAGTTATCAGGTCTGGTACAATTCCAAAATATTCTGATGCAAATAAATGACCTGTTCTTCCAAAACCAGTTTGAACTTCATCCGCTATAAATACTATTCCATGCTTTTCGCATATCTCCTTTACCTTTCTCACAAACTCTTTGCTAGGAACTACAAATCCACCTTCACCCTGAATTGGTTCCATGATAATGGCCGCTGTTTCTTCTGCTGAAACTTCTGATAGAAAGAATGTCTCCAAACGTTGAATACATTCTTTGTCTACATCCGCGTTCGACATTCCTTCTGGCTTACGATAATAATAAGGATACGACATTTTATATGTTTCTCCCACAAATGGACCAAACTCATATTTATATGGCTTTACTTTACTTGTTAACGACATAGCCATATAGGTACGACCGTGAAACCCTCTCTCAAAGGAGACAACCGCTTTTCTTCCCGTATATTTACGAGCAATCTTTATAGCATTTTCAACAGCTTCTGCTCCACTATTTAGAAAAAATGTCTTTTTATGATGGTCACCTGGAGTTATTTCATTTAATTTTTCTGCTAGTTGGACATAAGGTTCATACATCATTACATGAAAACAAGGATGAAGATAATGATTCATTTGTTCTTTTAAAGCATCAACTACGTTGGGAGGACAATGACCTACATTTAGTGAACCAATTGCACCAGCAAAATCGATGAAACGGTTTCCGTCTACATCCTCTAATATTGCTCCTCTTCCCTGTTTTGCAAATGTTAAAGCAGTGTTAAATGGCCCTCTCGGAATATTTCTTTTCCGACGCTCTAATAATTCTTTGCTTTGTGGACCAGGGATACTTGTCATCATTGAAAGCTTCTCTTTTTCCATACTTGTTATCTCCCCTCTTTTTCTACATTTACCCAATCAAATACTGTACACGCTATTATTTCTGCACATTGAAGTACTTTTTCTATTTCTATATATTCATTAGCAAAATGAGCCATATTTGTAACTCCTGGTCCAAATACAATGGATGGTGTATTTCCTACTGCAGTTAGTAATCCTCCATCTGTGCCCCAAGGTGCCGCTTCAATAACTGGTTCTTTGCCAATAACCTTTTGAAAGTTCGCCGTGAGTTTCGTCATTAACGGGTGTTCCGAATCAATGGAACCAGGAAACCAACGAGCACCAAACCACTCAAGTTTCACAGGATGTTTCTTAAACCATTCATCTTCTTCCCCTAATTGTCCAATCCATTCTGTAAACTCTTGTTTCGCTTCCTCTACGGTTTCCTCTGGAGAAATACCACATCTACCTTCAATTTTCACTAGGTCTGGAACGGAAGATGGCCAATCCCCTCCTTCGATTACTCCTACATTTATGGGAATAGGAATTGGCATCTTTTCAAATAATGGATCGGTAATTCTATCATTACGAATTTTTTCTAGTTTTTTTAACGAAGTTAGAACGATTTGTGCTTTATCTATAGCATTGGTACCTTCATAGGGAGTACCTCCATGTGCAGACGCACCTTTTACGTGGAGTCGAAACCACATGGACCCTTGTTGCTTCGGAAAGATCTTCATTTTTGTTGGTTCCGGAATAATGGCAGCATCTCCCGTATAGCCGCGAAGTATTGCCGCTAGTGTTCCAGCTCCTCCACTTTCTTCTTCTATTACACTATGAAAGATTACATCCCCTTTCAGAGGAAGCTTTAACTCTTGCAATGCTTTTAAAGCAAAAAGCATTGCAGCATTTCCGCCTTTCATATCTGTTGAACCACGTCCAAAGATTTTTCCATCCTTTATTTTTCCGCAAAAAGGGTCTTCCTCCCAATCAGATAAATCTCCTTCAGGAACAACGTCTACATGTCCGTTTAATACGATTGAATGACCGTTTCCATCACCTTTACGAACACCTACGACATTAGGACTTCCATGAAAAGAACTTCTAGCAGAGAGAAACTCTTCATGGGTAAGTAATTCCTCTCCTCCTAACTCCCATTTATCTACTTTATAGTCCATATTCAGTAAAAACTCTTCCACAATTCGTTGAACACCTGCTTCGTTTATTTGTGTTGATGGCTCACGCACCATTGTTACTAATAGTTGTATTAATTCCTTTTCATTTTCTTTCATCCAAGACTTTATTTTTGAATAAGCATCCATAAGATCCCTCCTTTAATAATCAGTTTTAATTGAATTCTTCACTTTTACTGTTGCTGCGGTTTTTTCTATTATATTATCTATGGTATATGGCTCAAACACTTCTTCTAATACAAGTTCTTTCTTTGTGATAGAAAAAACTGCCATATCAGTAATAATCATATCTACACACCTTGGTGCTGTTACTGGCAGTTCACATTGTTTCACTATCTTGGGGTTTCCATATTTATCAGTATGATTCATTAAAATAATGACCTTTTTTGCTTTTTGTGCTAACTCTACAGCACCTCCCATTCCGGGGACTCGTTTTCCTGGTACGATCCAGTTCGCTAAATCTCCTTTTTCACTAACCTCAAGAGCTCCTAGAATTGTCATATCTAAAAACCCTCTACGTATGAGAGCAAACGCAGTAGCACTATCGAAATAGGAAGCACCAGGAATCGTCGTTATGGGAAAACCTCCAGCATTACATAAATTAGGATTTTCTTTTCCTTTCTCTGGACTAGGTCCTGTTCCTAACACACCGTTTTCCGCATGAAACATAACAGGAATATCTCCAACATAATCTGCAACTAATGTTGGAATGCCAATTCCTAAATTGACGATCATTCCAGGCTTAATTTCTTTTGCAGCACGTTTTGCTATACTATGTCTTATATCTTTTCCCAAGCCCATTTCCAGTTCACCCCTTCACTTCGTACGATAAAATCAACAAAAGCCCCTGGTGTAACTATCTCTTCTGGATCTAACTCCCCGTTTTTAACAATTTCATCTACTTCTGCAATGGTAATATCTCCTGCCATTGCAACTAATGGATTTGTATTTCTGGCACTTGTATCAAAAACTAAATTGCCAAATTCGTCCGCTTTTTTTGCATGCACTAAAGATACATCTGCCGTTAATGCTGTTTCCACTAGAAAATCCTTACCTGCTATTGTAACTTTTTGCTTGTTTTCCTCCACGATTGGATTATCTATTCCTACATCTACTAATATTCCACCTAACCCTACTCCTCCAGCTCGAATCCGCTCCGCTAATGTACCTTGTGGAGAAAAAACAACTTCTAATTCTCCGTCTGTCATTTGCTTCCCTGCATTTGGATTCGAGCCGATGTGACTTGCAATAAGCTTCTTTACTCGACGGTCTGTTACTAACCTTCCAACTCCAATGTTCTGAAACCCGGAATCGTTACAAATGACGGTTAATTGATCTGTTCCTTGTTTCATTAATTCATCAATTAAGGTAGGTGGATTGCCAACTCCTCCAAAACCACCAATCATGACAGTCATCCCGCTTTTCACTTTTTTCCCCGCTTCTTGTAATGAAATAACCTTTGATATTCTTTGTACCATTTCCCCCACACTAATCTCCCCTTCTAAACTGCAGAATGAAAATATCCTTTTAATTGAAGTTCTTCTTGAATTTCTTTAACTACCTCCTCAAAAAGAGATAGAAGTTTAACTAGCTCATCTATTTTTATTGTTAATGGTGGTGCAATGATTACTGCATCTCCCCCTGCCCCATCAATTCCAGCCGAAGCGGGATAAACTAGTAACCCCTTTTCCATTGCTTTCGTTATAACGGATTTTGTTACGTTTACTTCCGAGGAAAAAGGAATTTTGTTAAATATATTGGAAACAAATTCAATGCCAGTGAGTAACCCCAAACCTCTTACATCACCGATAATAGGATATTTATTTTGTATTTTCTTTAATTCGTTCAGTAAAAACGTACTTTTCTTTCCTACTTGATTTACGATATTATGTTTCTCCAAAAACTCTAGAACAGCTAATCCTGCTGCAGCAGATTGAGGATTTGCGCTAAACGTATGTCCACTCATAATTAACTTTGAACCATGAAAGATAGGATCCATTACTTTATCACTAATCATGGTTGCAGCAAGAGGGGCATAGCCTGCACTTAGACCTTTTCCTATTGCCAAAATGTCTGGAGTTACTCCCCAATGATTAATGGCAAACTTTTCTCCACATCTCCCAATACCAGTCATTACTTCATCAGCTATAAATAAAATATGATGATGATCGCATATTTCTCGAATTTTTTCATAATACCCAGGAGGTGGAACTACAGCTGCACCTGATGCCCCTATAACCGGTTCTGCAATAAATCCAGCAATATGCTCTGAACCAATTCTCCTTATAGCACGATCTAACTCTGTAGCACACATTTCTCCACATTCAGGATGTGTCTGTTGAAAAGGACACCGATAACAGTATGGAGCTTCTATCGTTGGGAAATCTTCTAACAGAGGAACAAACCGTGCTCTTCGTCCAACGTGACCAGACATGGATAATGCCCCGAGAGTTATTCCGTGATAACTCATCCATCTAGATAATATCTTTGTTTTTGAAGGTTTTCCTTTTTCTTGCCAATATTGGATCGCTACCTTCAAAGCAGTTTCCGTTGCTTCTGAACCACTATTTACAAAAAAAGACCAATTAATATCTCCAGGAGCCCATTCCTTTAATTTCAATGCTAATTTTTCCGCCGGTTCACTTGTAAATTGAGAACGGTATACAAAAGATACCTTTTCTGCCTGTTTTTTCATAGCATCAGCTATTTCCAATACTCCGTGACCAATGCTTGCTGTTACAGCACCTGAAGACCCATCAATATACTCTTTTCCTTTTGAATCATATAAATATATCCCTTTTCCATAATCCGCAATTGGATATTCTTCATCCAGAAATGGCTTAATTAAAAAACTCTTCATAAAAACACCTCCTGATATGAATAGATTTGCTTGCATTTGCAATTAAAGTTTCTAATGTAATGATTGAACTATTTGTAACTTATCCGTACACTTAAAGAGTGTAATTTCCTATATACATATGGTATTCGGAAATAAAGTATCTGACTATTCAATCTTTTGACACAATTTTTCTTTTCATTTTTATACATAGTGTATAAAAAACTTCAATTAGTGTAAGAAAAAAACTCGACAAGGAGGTACTAGCATGTTAACAATTCAAGAAGCAATGAAACTTCCCGCTATGAAGGGTACAAAACTAATTGCTGGTCAATCAGGCATGGACCGTGCCATTAAGTGGATTACTACTATTGAAATAATTGAAGATATAAGTAGGTTCCAAGCTGGAGAGTTTATAGTTACCACAGGATATGGTCTAGAGAAACATAAGAAATACGAAGAAAGAATGATTGAACTTATTCAAGAAAATCAGCTATCTGGTATTGCTATATATACTGGTTTTTATTTAGATACAATACCGCCGAATATTTTGGTTGCATCAGATAAACATGGATTACCTATAATCGAAATACCAACATCCATCAATTTTTCTACAATTACAAAGGCGATCGTGGAACAAATAGGGAATCAACAAATGCGGTTGCTTGAGGATTCCTTAAATATACATAAAGAAATGACGAAATTAGCTTTAAATAATGGTGGTTTAAATGAAGTTTTACAAAAATTGAGCCCATTAACTAACTCAAGTTTGGTTGTCTTTGATGATTTAGGTCATCGCCTTGCTTCACAGGTACTATCTACACATCACATACATATTACTGAACAGCATATTACGGTAAACAACGATACAAGAGACTTAGGAGATATATTTAATGAACTTTCGTATGATCCTTCCCAGAAGACATTTACCTTAAATGGTTGTCACTGTTTTAGAAGTACAATAAAAGCAGAATCCTTTACATATGGTTATTTACTTGCTATTCACAGAAAAGAAGTATGGACGGAAATGGACGATATCATCATGGATCATGTATCCACCTTAATTGGCATTGAGTTAGTGAAGCAATATGCAGTGGAAGAAACTCGTGTGAGACTTCAAGGGGAGTTAGTAGAAGAAATAATTATGAAGGAACAGTTAAATAAGGACGTGACTATGAAAAGAGGGAAAAAATTAGGTTATGACCTAACCAAGCCCCAGGCAGCTTTATTTTTTAAGTTCGACATTGATGAAAAATTACTAACTATTTCAGAGGATTCAACAAATCATTTGCATTATGTAGTTTCTCAATCATTTCAAAAATCACATCGACAACATATACTTTTACCAAAAACCAATTCCCTTTTTGCGTTAATTGAAGTAGACGCAGACAATCAAATGGTAGAGAAAGAAGCGCTAAAAAAAATCGCGGCATCTATACACGAACGCTGGTCTCGTCATTTTACTTTCCCCATCTTTATTGGAATAGGTAGCCCATATGAAGATTTACATCATATTTCCCAAAGTGCGAAAGAAGCAGAATACGCTGTTCTCTATTCACCATTACTATTGAACAATTCATCTATCGTACATTTTGATGAATTAGGTTTTTATCAAATGCTTATTCAAATGCAGGAATCAGGTATTTCGTTAGAACTTTTTTATGAAAAATATCTTGGAAATGTTATCAGTAAAAAACAACATCGTACTGATTTACTCTTAACATTAGAAACGTTCCTTGCTCATAATTGTAATATACAACAAACAGCCTCTCACCTTTATATTCACCGTCATACTTTAAAATATAGGTTGTCACAGATTGAAAAAAGAACAGGTTATAGTTTACAGTCACCAGATGATCGGATGAACTTACATTTAGCTATATTGGCTTATAAATTAATTACATTACAAAAAAGAAAACAATAAAATAATACATCATGCCTGTTTGGAGAAACATAGTAAGAGATCATCTCATAAGGAGGCATTCTGAATGAACCAAAATAACCAAACATCTAAAGAAAAACAGACACATTCAAAAGAGAAAAAGAAAGAGAAAAAACTACATTATCAAGTATATTTACAGGAAGATCGACCTATACAACCAAAACAAGAAGATGAGATAGAGTATTAATATTGTCGAAACATGTAATAAAAAGGGATATATTGACTAGTTTTTGAGAATCCCTTTTCCTTTTGCCAAGTCTGTATCATAATAGGAATACCACATAAAGAAAGAGTGTTCCTATGAAGATGACATGTAGAATTGAATCCAAAAGGAAAGAACTATTAAATATAGCTAAAAAAACAGGGCTATCTTCAACTGATACACTTCGCTGTTCCGAAGAATTGGACAAGCTTATTTTTACGTACCAACAAAAGGTGACAGATAAGCCTTTACAAAAATAAGGACGTTTACTATGAATCAACAAAGACTTTCATTTAATTAATTAAAAGTAGGGCGACTCATTAATGTGAATTCACTTTGATGTCGCCCTTTTTGTATTAGTGTCTTATTTCTTCTAAAGCTTGTTTCATATTGATCTCTCCATATCCATAAAAAGGGTCATACCCTTGTTCTCCTAAGTCATCACTTGTGTTTCGAATAATTGTATAAATTTCTTCGTTTGTAAGCTCTGGATTTACGGAGCGTATCAATCCCGCCATGCCAGCAACATGAGGGGCAGCCATGGATGTTCCACTCATCATGACGTACTGATTACTTAAAAACGTACTAGGGATATGTTCACCAGGAGCAGTAACATCAATATGATTTCCGTAATTCGAAAAAAAAGCTCTTTCTCGATGAGGGTCTACAGCCCCTACAGCTAACACTTCTTTATAGGCTGCAGGATACATCGGTATTTCAACATTATCATTTCCCGAAGCCGCAATTAAGACAACGTCATTTTCATAAGCATACCTAATTGCCTCATACATAATATCAGAATCATGTGCATCTCCCAGGCTTAAATTAATTACTTTCGCTCCATTATCAACAGCCCAAATTATTCCTTTCGCTATAGATAAAGAATTACCTTCCGCATTATGGTCTAAGGATTTAACAGCTAATATTGGATTGTTCCAGGAAACTCCCGCAATTCCATCCAAATTGTTTGTGATAGCTGCAGCTATGCCTGCTACATGAGTTCCATGTCCGTGTTCATCATGATATGCCCCATTATTTTCAAAAGCATTAAATCCATCCGTTATTTTTTCTGCTAAATCTAAATGTTCTCCATCTATACCACTATCAACTATTGCAATAGGTACACCCGTTTTTCCAATAGTAACATTCCATGCTTCGTCTGCAAAAATTTGTGATAAGTTCCATTGATAAGGTTCATAGAATTCATCATTTGGTTGTTGCAAATTATCCATTGGACCAAAATAATTGAGAGATCGGCGTGGGCGTTTTCGATAATCAATTGTTTGCTTGGAATACATGAAATTGGGCTCCATATAGACTACGGAATTATCGTGGACCCACTTCTCCATTAATTGTTCTGTGGAACTATTCGGTGATCTCACTACAATTTTACTATTTATCCGATCAATAACCGTTACATTTTGCTCCTCAGCCCATTGTTTATCATTGATGTTGGGTTCTAATTCAATTATTACTTCTCCTTGCTTGTAATGTTCCTCTGATTCATCCGATTCTTCACTTTGAACATACAAATTCCAACCAATTTCAGGAATTTCTTTACGAGCATAAGGTAGTTCAGCTTCTTCTTTTTCCAAAGATACATCTATTTTTCCGTCTCCTATAAAAAATTGTCCATTGGAATCTGCTACAGCTGCAGTATCTTTTACAAAATTTTCTATGAAAGATAAATCTACTTCTGCTACATATGTTTCTTCAATATCTATCTTCCCCATTAAAATATGCTTTTTTCCGTGATCGATAAAGGGATCTGATAAAGCTATTCCATTATCCTTTCTATGAACAAATCTTTGTTCGTAATCTTCCGTCACATTTCCTACTGTGTATTCCATCCCATCATGCTTATAATAAAAACCAAGTATATGTGGATGATCTTCTACTTCCTTTAGCATTCTTGTTCTAACTGTTTCATCACTCCAACTTTCTTTATCCCACCCTCTAATATCCTCTTCTATTTGATAAAGGAACATTTGAATCGTTACTTTTAAGTCCTCTGCCATAATATCATCCATGGCAGCACGTAATGTAGAATATTCAGTAACTTGATCTTCTTCCTCTGTATGATCTGATACAAACCACAATCCTAATACTGTTAGGAGAACTATACTGAAACCGATTGTTAACCTCCGTAATGCGTTCATACGTACTCCCCTTTGTAAATATTGTTTTGATTAGGATACCCTATATAAGAAAGAGCTATGTAATAGGGAATTTAGTATTAGAATCAAAAAAAGCGTTTAACCAAGGTTAACTTGGAAACGCTAATTCACTTCTATAAAGGTAAGGAAAAAAATTGGTACTCTCTATACTATTAGGTGTAGTAGGGAGAAATTAAAATATAAACTAACACTCCCGTAAAGCTTACATAAAGCCATAATGGCATTGTCCACCTTACTAATTTACGATGCTTTACTTTTTCACCTTTGAAACCAGAGAAAAAGCTAAGTAAGGCTAATGGAACTATAATAATGGCTAAAAGGATATGTGTTATTAAAATAAAGTAATAAAATCCTGCAATCGCTCCTGTTCCACCGTATGTTGTTGATTCTGCGAGAAAATGATACGTTACATAAGAGAACAAAAATAGAGTTGTTGTAGAAAAAGCTCCATAGATAAAGCGCTGATGTAACGTTACGTTCTTCTTAAGTATTGCAATTAATGCACAGACTAAAAATAAGAATGTAAAGCTATTTAGGGTTGCATTTAGTAATGGCAATTGTTTCACCAAGTAAGGTAGTTCTCCTTCATAGCCAGGTAAAAAGGACAATAGAACAACTAGCAAGTTGATTACAATTGTAAGGATAAGAACTGTTTTTTTATCATTTTCTAAAATGATGTTCCATAAGTTTTTCAATATTGATCACTCCAATTTTATCGTTCCATAGATATTTTATATTATGTGTTTGTTGTTTGGCTACTTTTTGGCTTCTTCATGATACAAATGTATATTAGTAAGGTCTACCCTGAAAATACTCGTTCTCCAAGCTGATACAAATTATCTAGTATTAACCACTTTGTTTGTATTCCATTCACTTCAGCCCACTCGCTTTCCTGTGGGGAGCTGCCGAGCCGTCCTCGAGTAAAGCTCTGCGGGGTCTCGCCCCTGCTCTGCCTCCCACTGGAGTCTCGGGGCTTACGCTCATTCCATAGTAAATTGATAGTACTATAAGCAGCTTCACAGGGTATTTTCATTCTTCATGGTGCAAATTTACACTTGCATGGGTGTCTACCCTGAAAATACGCCAATTAGCGGTTTTCAAACTTATCTAGTATTACTATTTTGTCGGTCTTTATTCCATTCGCTCCAGTCCACTCGCTTTTCTAGGTCAATTAATTTATTCAATATAAAAAGCCATTCTTAACAATGGCTTTTATCATAGTTTTGTTGGTTTTACTTTATTTACTTTTTCATTCCTAACATTTTGTTCTAATTTATCAATTAGTTGTTTTATTTCCTGTTTGTTTTCTTTTATTCCAAACATTCGCAACTTCTCTTTTTTTAATACTCGTATTAAAAGTTGTTTTTCTTTTTTTGTTAATATCATCAGGGAACAACTCCTTCGAAAGGCAACAATCACTTTTCTACTTTCCTACTATTCTAGCATGATATTGCATGTCTAAAAAAGCAATATTCTCTTGGATGTTAAGAAAGGTCGCTCCAGAAGTCAAAAGCAAGCAAACTTTTTAGTGCCCTATGTTAAGAAACTGTGAATCTTTGTTCTTTTTCACTAAGGTTGATTCCTTATTTAATGTAATCCATAATGCTACTGCAGCTATAAAAAATAATGCTGATGAAAAGTAAAAAACGGAAGATATACTCCATACACTTGAGATAATACCACCTGAAACTGGACCAACTACATTTCCTAAGAAACGAAAGCTCTGATTGTATCCTAATACTTCTCCTTGTACAGATAATGGAACAGCTCTTCGTATATAAGCTGTTACACAAGGAATAATCCCCCCTATAACAACACCAAACAGAAAGCGGAGGATAACTAATTGCCATAAACTCGTAACAAATGCTTGAGGAAGAAAAAAGACTCCACCGAGACAGAGACATAATAATAAAACCTTTTCATGTCCGATACGGTCTCCTAATATTCCCCATGACCTTTTAGCTAAGAAATTTCCAAACCCCGTTACTGAAAAAGCTAACCCTGCTAAAAAGGCAATATTCTCTGCTTGCAAAAGCTGATTTACATATAAAGCTAATTGAGGTTGTATACTGAAGTTTGCTGTTTGAATAATGAAAGATATTATCATTGTAATAAACAATATTCGATTTGTTACAATGAGTTTCATAACTTCTGCCATACTTCGTTTCTCTTTGCTTTTGTCATGGTTCACCATTCTTTTTTCTTTAATTCCAACGAACACAATCGTGGTAGCGATGGAAATGATGACTGCAGTGAGAAGAAATGTATATGTAAAACCAAAAGTATCAGCTAATGCTCCACCAAGTAATGGACCAATTAAACCTCCAGAAACAGTTCCCATTTGAAGAGTACCTAAAACACGACCAGCTTCTTCTTTTTTTGTTTGTGCGGATATCAACGCCATGGACATTGGAACAAATCCTGTAACAATCCCCATAAAAAAACGAAGGATAAACAATCCTACTACGGATTGAACATATCCCATCAGAAAAATAGAAATAGCAATTCCATATCCTGTTAATAATAGTATTTTTTTGCGACCAAACTTATCTCCAAACCTCCCCCAAAAAGGGGAGACAAAAAATGCCACTAGAAAAGTAATACCGAAAACAAAGCCTGACCATCGTTGTACATAGGCATCCGTAAAATTGCCGAATGTTTCAATATATAAAGATAAAAAAGGTAATACCATTGTTGCACTTGCTGCCACAAAGAAATTTGCAATACACATAATTAGCAAATTTCGTTTCTCTCTGTTAATAATAAACACCTTCTCATTATTTCGACTCTCTAAGTATTTATTATACAGAATGATGCCTAATCTGAAAAGAAAAAAGGGAAACTGCGTGATAACTTAGTTTCTTAACCATGAAACAAGTATTACTGTTAAGCTATAAATGGTTAGAAACAATCCTATAAGTAGAAAAAGTATGTGTACGAATAGTTCTTCTACCATTACTCCCATGGTACGAAAGAGATTGTCACTTAGAAACACACCTGAAAAACCATACAGTAGCATAAATAGACCGATAATAAATATAATCATCGTAACGAGGCTATAATTAGATGACTTATCATTTTGTCTTCTGTTGGAAAAAATAGGAGTTTCTCGCTTTCTTTTTGAAGCATCTTTTCGGAGCAATATGATGATAATAAAAGCCATTATCACAGAGAAGAATAAGTAAAGCAGAGAGCGAGTTATGAAACTAATAAAAGCAATAAAGAAAATGACAGTAAGAACTCGATAACTTTTCCCTCGGTTCATTCAAGAACCCCCTTATAAGAAAAGTGCAAGGCGCCCTCTCAGGACCGAAATGCTAATGTTCTGGACGATAAAAAGTGATTTTTACTTTTTAATCGGCCAGTTTATTGACAAGAGGTCCTGGCGCCTGGAGCTAGACACCTTTCTAAGTTCAAATAAATTTTATAAATTCTTATCCTTTAAAAAGATGGTCTGACAAAGAAAACAACCATTGTCAAACCATCAACTAGTTAAAATTGGATCCGTTTACTTACTGGTATGTGTTTGTAAAAAATCTAATATTTTTTTATATACTGCAATTTCATTTTCTTTTTTAGAAAAACCATGACCCTCGTCCTCTAATACGAGATAATCCACTTCTGTTCCTTGTTTTTTAAGTGCATGAACAATTTGATCTGATTCCTCTTTCACTACACGCGGATCATTTGCACCTTGGATAACTAACATGGGCTTAGTCATCGTAGATAAATACGTAATTGGAGAATCTTTCTCCAAACGTTCCTTATCACGCTCTGGATCACCAACCCATCTCTCCATAATTGGTTTCCAATGTTCAGGTACAGAGTTAATAAAGGTAAATAAATTTGAAACACCAAATATATCAATTACACCACGGAAATATTCAGGATGACGTCCTGCTAATAATAACGTCATATATCCTCCGTAACTTCCCCCTAAAACAAACAGTCGATCTCGCTTACATTTTCCTGTTGAAAATAACCATTCTATCCCTGCAACACAGTCCAACCTAGGACCTTCTCCCCAATCTTGTTCCACAAGTTTTTTGAATGTTGCACCATAGCCTGTACTACCTCTAAAGTTGGGAGCAAAGATAGAATAACCTCTGTTTATGAAACATTGAAACATTGCTCTAAACATTTTCCGCTCAGCCGCTTGTGGTCCACCATGTGGCCAAAAAATAACATGTCCATTATCTTGCTCTGGATGTGCCTTAAACCATAATGCTTCAATATCCTTCCCATCAAATGTAGGATAGGTCACAACTTCTGGGTCTACCATTTGTTCTTTTGTTACGCCTAATACACGATTATCAGTTAATTGCTCCCATGAGTCATCATTCAATCGATAAATATTAAATGGTTGTGTCGCACCCCTCCCTAATACATAAACATTTCCACTATTGGAAACTTTAACCATATCAATCGTATCTAAAGGACACCCGACTGAAACTGGTTCCGTATCTTCCTCTTGCAAACGATAGATATAATCTTCTACCCCTTTTTCCGTGATAATATATAACGTTTTTGTATCTTTATGCCATTGAATGCCTGTTACACTTTCATCGGAAAATTGACATAATACTTCTCTCTTCTTTGTAGAAATGTGATATTTAACAATATAATTATATTCCGACTGTTCATTCGTTACGAAAAGTAGTTCTTCGTCAGAGATAAAAATAGCATCGTTAAATTCATGGATATCCTTAGCATCTTGAGATAAGCATATGGATTTTCCTGTTGTACGATCTTTTAAATAACCTACTTTGTATGTATTTGCAAACATTTGTATTAATACTATGTAATTTTCGTTTTGAGAAACAGTAGAAATAAATGTGGGTGCATTTTCTCCTGTGTATAAATTCTCACTTTGTTCTTTTTCTAAGTCATATACAAACCCATTAAGAAACTGTGGATTCTCTTCACTAGTGATATAGTAAAGTCTTTTTCCATCTTCACTTAACGATGCATAATAATACTTCTCTTTCTTATTTTCGCCCAAAATCACCTTTCCATTTCCACCTGCATATGGAAAAGCAACTATTTTGTAATTCTCGTCTCCATCTGTATCAAATCCGCCTAAAACATACTTTTTATTCGGGTCTGTTTTTAAAAAGCTACAAGCTTGTTCCGTATTTGCAAATAAATAAGGATAACGTTGTGGTAAATCCATTCCCCAAACATTCATCTTTCCATTTAAGTTTGTAGAGAATAACAGCCTTGATTCATCATCACTAATTGTGAAGTTTGTTATATTATAAGTTTGGAAAAATTGTTCTACTGTTGGTTTAGGAAATCTAATCATATCTAATCGCCCTTTCTATTAGTAAACTTTGCAAGTTTCAAGAAATGATGTTAATTCATCACATTTTTGACTTGCTTGTTCCAAACCATGATCGTATAGTAACTGTAATTTTTCTTTCCTTCGCTCCGTTCTTCCGACGCCACATAAATCATTTGGCCTAAATACAAAAGCTTTACCTTCCCTCTCTAACTGTAGCACTTGACGTAGTGATCTATTGTATAAATCAGCTCGTCTCTCTATTATGTCAAGAAGTCCAGGATAATCTCTATACTTTCTTCTAATAAGCCACTTCCCGTTTTTTACAGGTTTTTTTTCATAACCCTCACATTGAGTTAAGATAACGACGTGCTTATCATTCCCATCCTGAATTGACTTTTCAATTGGAATAGGGTCACTAATACCACCATCCAAAAGTGGACGTTGATCATGTTCTACAATTGGAGAGATCATAGGCAATGAACAAGAAGCTCGAAGTATTTTATTTAGATCAGGACCCAATTCATTTTTTTCATAATAAATAGTTTCACCAGTATAACAATCTGTGGTACCAATATGAAATTGCTGGTTTGATTGATGAAAGGTATCGTAATCAAATAAATTATGTTTATTTGGGATCTCATTAAAGATTAGATCCATATTAAACAGTTCACCATTTTTAAATAGGCGTTTCATTGATATATATTCAGGATGACTAGCATAATCAACAGTAACTGCTTTATTTCTGCCCGATTGTTTCGAAATATAAGAGGCAGCATTACAGGCACCAGCTGAAACGGCGGCTACATAAGGAAGATGTATATTGTTTTTAAGGAAATACTCTAAAACCCCTGCCGTATAAACACCTCGTAATCCGCCTCCTTCTAAAACTAATCCAACTCTTGTCATGATGATGATACCTCCTTGTCTCACTTATTATTCTATCGAACTAATAAATAATCCTCAATTAAAATGTAGTTTTTTCTTTAAGTGTTGCGATATGTCTAATAAATTAAGTGATTGTTACAGAGCGCATCTCTTTTGTTATTGGCTTTTTGTTCGACTTAGACTAAGCAATACGATGTAGTTGTAGAGGGAGATATAATGAGGAAATTGATGTGAAAAAGACATGTGCTATTGTGGAACAGGTTGGAATTGACATTGCCCTCCCGAATGGCATAATGTATGTCATCATTAAGGAAGATTGGTAAAATGAAAAAATCATACAATCATCCATATTTCAATTTTACAATAGAAAAGGAGATAGAACGATCTAAATTCGACCATACCTCTCCTTTCTGTTTTATCAATACAACTTAGTTATAATATTTATTTATCGTCTGTATAGTACATTACTGCGATTGCACCTGGTCCAGTATGTGTACTAATAATTGGGGTCGTATCTACAATACTAATATCATCAAAACCGGATATTTCCTTCAGTCCTGTTGCTACTTGATTGGCTATATCCCTTGCTTCCACTTGAGCAATTCCAATCCCCTTGATCATCTTCTCTGAAGTTTCTTCCTCAAATTTTTTCTTAATAAATTTCATAAACTGTACATAAGTTCTTACTTTTGAAACAGGAGTATATACTCCATCTTGCAATGAAGCAATAGGTTTTATTTTCAGTAATGATCCTACTAAGGCCTTCCCTCTCCCAATTCTTCCACCCTTCACTAAATACTCAAGTGTGTCTACTAATATATATAAGGATGTACTTTTCCTTACATTTTCAATACGCTCTAATATTCCCTCTACACTTACCCCTTCTTTAGCCATCTTGCAAGCTTCTTTCACCTGAAAACTTAATGCTGCAGAAATAAATCGAGAGTCAATAACCGTTACATCCTTGTCTGTCATACCTGCAGCTGTTTTAGCAGATGTATATGTACCACTCATACCATTTGTCATATGAATAGAAATAATGGAGCTACCATCTTCACCGAGTTTATCGTATGTTTCTAAAAAAGACCCAACTGATGGTTGTGAACTTTGTGGAATGTCTTCAGAATTGACTAGTAAATGAACATATTCGCTTGGAGTAATATCAACACCATCAACATATGACTTCCCATCTATCGTTACGGACAGAGGAACAACCGTTGCACCTATTCGTTCTAACTCTTCTTTTGATAAATCGACAGTAGAATCCGTTACAATCTTCACCTTTTTACTCACGCGAGCACCCCTTTTGCATCTTTTCTATTAATATACTATAAAAATACAACACATGTTAAGTAATGTCACTTTTTGTGGCATTACCATAGAAAAGAAATTATCTTGTAAAATAAATGAAACAGTTACCTTCTCCTTTTTTTATGATAGAATTAAAATTGCTTTTATTTTTTGGCTCTGTTAAAACTTGAATATCAACATTGTCCTTTAACAACGACTATTTTATAGCAAGCACTTGCTTATATATGAAAGGAGGGTCACAAATGAGCCAACAATATTACGCGCCGTTTATCGCTGTAGAAGGACCTATTGGTGTGGGGAAAACATCACTGGCAACACTGCTTTCTCAATACTTCCAATATAATTTACTAAAAGAGATAGTTGAAGAAAATCCATTTTTGAGTAAATTTTACGAAGACAAGAAAGAATGGAGTTTCCAAACAGAAATGTTTTTCTTATGTAATCGGTACAAACAATTGGAAGATACATATGAAAACTATCTAACAAAAGGTCAAGCAGTGATTAGTGATTATCATATATTTAAAAATCTACTCTTTGCGAAACAAACTTTGAGAGAGGAACACTATTATAAATATGATCGTATTTACCGAATTTTAACCGACGATTTACCTAGACCTAATGCAATTATTTATTTACATGCTAGTTTACCAACTTTATTAAATAGAATTGAAAAACGTGGTAGATCTATGGAAAAATCTATTGACCCTGCGTATTTAAAACAACTATCTGAAGATTATCATCAATATATAAAGGATCATAAAAGAGTATATCCTCATATCCCAGTTTTAACACTAAATGGTGATGAAATTGATTTTGTTAATACGGAAGATGATTTTATTCGTATTGTAGATCAAGTGAAAGATATCGTAGCAAAACAAGAAATATTTTTCTAAATGAATTTAGTATTTGGAGTTGACACACATGGCTGTAATAGACCATCAATTAAATAAAGGTTCTTTAATAACCTTAGCTGGAACTGTTGGAGTTGGAAAATCTTCATTAACTAATGCACTAGCAGAAGCTTTGCACTATCAACCAGCTTTCGAAAAAGTAGAAGGAAACCCATATTTAGAAGATTACTATAGTGACTTTAAAAAGTGGTCCTTTCACTTACAAATATACTTTTTAGCAGAGCGTTTTAAACAACAAAAACAAATGTTTGAAAATAATATAGGATATGTTCAAGACCGAAGTATTTATGAGGACGTTGGAATATTTGCGAAGCTTCAATATGATAATCATAATATGACTGATCGTGACTACGAAACATATCAATCTCTCTTCCATGCTATGGTACTTTCACCTTACTTTCCAAAACCTGATGTTTTAATCTACATTGATGGTAGTTTACCGAAAATTATCGAACGCATCGAAGAAAGAGGGCGTGAAATGGAAATAAACACACCTCATACTTTCTGGAGTGATCTCCACAATCGATATAAAGAGTGGATTGCAAGTTTTACTGTTTGCCCTATTTTGCACCTCGATATAGAAACATACGATTGCCATGATCCGGGTTCTATAAAAGAAATTATAAAGAATATAGAAATTCTTCAAAATAATCCTGAACTAAAATATATTAAATATTAGACTCTGTTAAACGTTGATATTGATGATACTTCAGGTTGCTAGCTTTTCCCACAGGAGGCTCGCACCTTAAGTAAAAATCAACATTATCGTAACATAGCCAATGTAAAAAAGAATGCATAAGGAGTTTTTCCCTTATAACATTCTTTTTTTCATAATATTTGTTAATGCTTTTGTAAGTCTTCTAAATACATGATTGATTTACCTTGAAATCTGAAACTTTTCATCCTCTTCTATCTTTTCATTAAATTCTTCTAATTTTCTTCATAAATAAAGAGGGTGTTACAAAAGTATCTCTCTTTTATAACACCCTCTATAAAATTCACTTTAACAAGGATTTAAAAGCTTTTAACTCCATTTTTTTTGATCCTTCTTTAACTTTCTACGATAAACAACAGTCGCTAAATTTATGCTCAATTCATATAAAAAAAGTAAAGGAATGATAACTAACACATCTGAAATAAAATCAGGGGGGGATATTAAAACACTTACTACTACAATAACAAAATAGGCATATTTACGGTTCTTTTTCATTCCACTCGGCGTAATAATTCCTAAACTAGTTAATAACATTACTACAAGAGGTAGTTCGAACAATACACTAAATGGAACTGTCATTCTCATGACAAAATGAAAATACCTATCTGGGGTATACATCGTTTGAAACATATCTTGACCTAATCCTGTTAAGAAGTTAAGTACTAAGGGCATAACAACAAAATAACCAAAGAATAGTCCCCCAACAAACAACAAAAAGGAGGCGGGAATATAAACTAACGTAACTCTTTGTTCTCTTTTTGTTAATGCGGGCTTTACAAAAAGCCATATTTGAAAGACAATCACAGGTATCGTTAATGTTAAAGCTATAACTCCGGCTAATGTAAAATACACCCAAAGAATATCTAGTGGTCCTAATATTGTCAGAGGTTCATTCAGATCTTTAACAAACCAATTATATATATCTCTTATAAAAACAAAAACTAAAATAAAGAGTGAAAGAAAGACACCAACTGTTATAATAATACGCTTTCGTAACTCATCAAGATGATCCAGTATATTCATTGTTCCATCTGACATGGTAAACTCTCCTTAAACATGAAAAAGATGCAAGATGAGTCACACCTCACATCTATCCAACAAATTTATATTATTAATTGTTGCCTTTCGACTTCTCTTCTTCATCGTCATCTTTTGTTAAATCTCTTGTGGAATTTTTAAATTCTCTTAACGTTTGACCCATAGCACGACCTATTTCAGGCAACTTTTTTGGACCAAAGACGATGAGGGCAATAACTAAAATCAAAATTAATCCAGGAATTCCGATATTCGGCATTTCGTTCATAACCCCTTTCTAACCGTTGTAACGATTGGTGTACAATATCATTATAAATGTAAGAATAACATATTACTATATCTGACGTAAAATCTCACATAAATTTCATATTATCATTCATTAATATTGAAGAATTTTAGAAGTTCATCAATTGATACGCCATTTCCGTAGCTAATAGCATCCCCTACTTCTATAATATCATTAATAATTGTAAGAGAACTACTATTTAAGTTTGAATGTACCGTAAATGATTCTCCTATTTCCTTGCTTTCCACTACACTTCTATTTGAATCCTTCCAAAGTAGAATCCTGTCAGTCTTTTCAAGTACAATATATTGAGCAATACTCTGACTATTTGTTTGTCCTATTACTACTGAAAAAAAGTATCCCCATAAACTTACACACAGAACAGAAAACACTATCAGTAAAGTAGATTTTAATTTCATGCTCATTTTGTTCTTACCTCTGCTTTCAACGTTTTTCACCGAATGTTCTACAAGGGTGATATAATAATAATTGGTATGTACAAAAAAGGGAGAACAGATGGATGTATATAATTATAGCAAATATTAACTCAGGTCGAAGACAAACAAATAATATAATGAAACAACTACATAAGATTATGGATACTACCTTTGTAACATATTTCACGAATAACTATCAAGATAAAGTTTCTATGTGGGAGAAAATAGATTCTACAATAAAGGAATGTAAACATCAACTACTTGGATTCATCATTATCGGAGGAGACGGAACCATACATCACGTTCTGCAGCACTTACAAAAATATGATTTTCCATTTGGGATAATAAAAGCTGGTTCAGGAAATGATTTTAGTAGAGCACTACAAATTCCAAAAAATACTAAAAAAGCAATAGAACGAATAAAAAATAACAACCCAAAATGGTATGACTATATAAAAGTAGAAGATAGAATTGCATTATCTGTTGTTGGGATCGGGGTGGATGCGGAAACAGCATTAAAATGCCAAGACTCCAAAATTAAAAATGTTTTAAACCGAGCTTTCCTTGGACGTTTAACTTATTTAGCAGTCTTCTTACAAACAATTGTCCATTACCATCCTTTTCATGTACTTGTACAGGATGAGTTTGGAAAAGAACATTCTTTTGACCGGGTTTGGTTGCTAGCTGCAGGAAACACTCCGTACTACGGTGGTGGTATTCCTATTTGCCCTGAAGCCAACCCTCATGATGGTGAGATATCTCTTGTAGTTATTCATAATATCTCATTATTTCAATTAATTCTCGCTTTACCCACTGTCTTTATTAAAAAACACATATCACTTCCTTATGTGGCAATGCTGAATGGTAAGCAATTTTCGATAATTACTAGCAAAAATCAGGCAGTACAAGGTGATGGTGAGGAAATAAGTTCCACTCCTGTAACAATAAGGATCATAGAAAACGGAGCTCGTTTTTTTTAATAATGAAGACTTCTCATGAAACTTTCCTACATCAATAATAAGAAGACGTATTTTCACACATACAAAAGGCCTAAGCCCCCTACCCTTTCGAGTTTTCTTGATAGGGTCTTTTTACTTTTAACATTTTTTCGAGCAGAAGCAAAAATAAATTGGGATTCCATAGAATATTTCAAGTAGTATATAACCTTTAGTTGTTTCAATAATTAGGTAACTGTATAATTATCATATAGAATGAAACTTATTCGGGGATATCTCGTATATACAACTATGACAAATCTCATCC
Source organism: Evansella sp. AB-rgal1 (assembly GCF_041820985.1). NCBI lineage: Bacteria > Bacillati > Bacillota > Bacilli > Caryophanales > Bacillaceae > Evansella > Evansella sp. AB-rgal1. The sequence continues at coordinate 231,579 of NZ_JBGUAU010000002.1, read as the reverse complement.
TCATCAATTTAGGAGGCAATACATATGAACAATAATTATACACCTAAAACACGAGATCAAGAAGGAATTGTAGAAACTGAATCAGAAGCGAAAAGATATGTAGAGGAAATTCGTAAAGACAATGATTTAAATAAGATTCTAGAAAGTCTAGGGAAAATAGGAACAGAAGAGCAACTAAAAGCTGGTGAATCATTGGAAGCATTAAAAAAACCAGTGAGTGCGATGATGAATGACCCGAAACAGGATTTGCCACAACAGCTTTCAAAGCTAAAAGATATAGTTGCAGAGCTTGAACCTAACTATTTGAAAGAAGGAAAGCTAAAAAAGTTTTTTTCTAAAGTAGTAAGAAAAAGCCCGATTGAAAAATATGCTAGAAAATATCAAACAGTCGAGACGGAAGTTGAAACAATTATTGGTGCATTACTTAATGGGAAAGACCAGCTTCAAGAAGATACTGTAATGTTACACCAATTAAAAGATGTTGCAAAAGAACGAATAACTGCACTTCACGGACAGATCGACATTGGAAAACAATTAAATATGATGTTAGAAGAAGAGTTATTAAAAGAAGAATGGCAAAATGACCCTGCCCCAATTCAAAAAGGGCAACAAAAAGTTCTCTCACGAGTAAAAAATATGCAACAAGCTGTGTTGGTGTTACAGCAATCATTAGCTTCCGTAGATATTATCGTGGAAAACAATGACAAATTGGAGGAAGCTATTTTTAATGCTATTACAATGACAAAAAATATAATTACCGTTACTGCTTCTATTCAGCTTGCGCTTAGTAACCAGAAGAAAGTTATTGATGCCGTTAAAAATGTAAATGAAACAACAGAAGCAATGCTTCTAACTAATGCTCAATTATTAAAGTCAAATACAGAAGAAACATTAAAAACGTTAGAGGAACCCGCTATCGCTTTAGAAACATTTAAGAAAGCATACGAAGATGTATACGCAGCAATTGAAATGACAGAGCAATCAAATAGTAGAATTGTGGAATCGAGTAAACAATTTATTCAAGAGATGGATCAATTGAACAAACAAATGGAACAAAAATTATTAAATTAAGGCAAATGCTTTAGTTATGATGAGGTGATCGTCATGAGCTGGCGTGAACGGGCTTGGGAAGTAAAATGGATTGAGCCATTATTGCCAAACTACTTAAAGCCACTTCAAGATACACGTATTGAAACAGAACATACAAGAGAATTAATTAAAGAAGCAGAGGAATTTCTAACCGATTTATCTTCTTTGTCAGAGCTTCCTCGCTTAAACAAAACATTTAAAAGAAACATTAAAGGATTTTTATTTAAAGTAAAAATAAAACCCAAAAAAATACATCTTGAGCTAATAGACACAAAAAAATCTACTGCTAATATAAGAAAACGTATTTATATTACCATATTCCGAAAAGAAATAAAATCAGAGCAAGGAATGGGTAAATGTATAGACTCTACTATTTATTATGTAGTTAATAACAAAACCATTGTTAGAAATATACGAAAACACCCATTGTTTCAAGCAATTTTTATTCGATTACATCAATTAGATAAATCCTTATCTGGAGAAGGGTTTAACTTGGAACAAGTCGAAGAAACAGCTGTAGTAGAAAGACAGTTGTCAAGCAAATCAGAAGTAGAGAAACTGCATATCAATCAACAGATTCGCGCACTCTTAAAGCAATATCAGAAACTTGATCCTTTAATTGTTACAAAATTAGAAGAAATAGAATATGCATTAGAAGAATGTTTAAAAGAAGTTGATCTTTTGGACATTGAAGAAAAACACCATATGAAAAGACTTGTAAATTATGATCTACCAAATCTATTGGAAACATACATTAATTTGAATACAGATCAAAGAAAAAAGAGCTACAATGATGTTATAGCTTCTATTCATTCCATGCGTTCTTATATTGAAAATCAATCAAAACAACTTACCAACTCCAGAATGGACAGAATGAATCAATTAATTCAGTTAAATAAAATAAGATATCACTCTGAAAGAAAGGGAGATGACTACATATAGTCTTCTCCCCTATTTTTTATTAAAGGATAAGAATTTATATATTTTTTTGAACTTAGAAAGGTGGCTAGCTCCAGGCGCCAGAACATTTGCATTTCGGTCCTGAGAGGGCGCCTTGCGCTTTTCTTATTTTCCTTTTCCTCTGCTATTCTCATTACTACTATTATTTCTATTTTCCCTACCATTATTGTTTCGATCTCGATTATTTCCTTTTAATTCAGAAGGATGCTTTTCTAATTCACTTAGGCGTGGTGAATGAATCATGGAATTTTCCTTTCTCAACTCCGAAGGATGAACTTCGTCTTCCTTCATTTTATTAATATCTCTTTTATTATCTTTGCTTTGGTTTTCTTCGTTCAATCCATTATTCCCCTTAATAGGTATACTCTTACTTTTCGGTTCCATCTTTTCTTCCTTTTGTCCTATATTCATTTCGATTATTTTCTCTGCAACAGGGTTACTATTTTTTTCTTTGATATTTACCTTCATTTTACTCGAAGAAATAATTGACTTTAATTCCCTTCCAGAGTTCTCTTCAATATCTTGAATAGAAGTATTAGATACGCTGGAAAAATTCACGGAAACACCGCGATTTTCTGCATCCTTTAATAGTAAGTACTTTACGGGAGATAACGAGTTTTTATGTGCCTGAGTAACAACCTCATCCTCTAAATTCAGGGTAATCACATCTACTGGGATATTTTCTTGAATCCCATCTATCCAACGATCATAATTATTCTCAAATATTGAGCTACTTTTCAAATTTAGAGATGAAGAAATATATATAGATTGATTTTCTTTCACAAATCCTAAGTTACTTCCTTCTAGTAGTAATTGATAGATAGCTTCTTGTAGCGAAAGACCAATTATATTCGTTTCTATCTTATTTAAAATCACAACACCTTTTTCATTATACGGTGTAACATCCATTACTTCGTACTTACTATTTATTGTAAACTTTACACTAGGATTTATATCAACCGCTACTAGTCCATACACTTTTTCTGTAGATGTAATAAAAACATACATTGGAATAAAGCAAAACATGACAACTGCAACTGCTAAAAGAGTAAATTTTTTAGGAAAAAAGACATAATTCATTCTTCTACTAGGGGTTAGACGAACTTCTTCTCCTAACATTACTCCATCTTCACGTCTTGTTTTATGAAATTCACCATCCCTAGTCAGGACTACCATATATCTTTTTTCCAGTTCAACTACGACCCCTTCGATCATGAGATCCACTCCTTTATATAGTCTTGCAAATATTGGTAGTCTTCCATCATTATGATACACAGTGTAATAATATATTTCCTATTACGTTCCATCGTTTTTCTACTCATCTCACTAATCGTAGCTAATTTCTTTAACGGCAGACGTTTCTTATCTATTAAAAACTTTTTTAATTCATCATGGGTTATTACTATCTTTGCAATTTTTAACATATTATCTCTAGCATCTCTATGTTTCGGAGATTGTTCTGCTACTTCTACTATTGTAATTCGATATAATTTTAATTGCTCTTGCAAGTGAATTATTTCTTCTCTTCGATACTCAGCCTCAAGACTCTTTTCGTACTCTTTAAATGAGGCCTTTATTTCAATAACATTTTCCATCTTCTCTTTATCTTGTTCCTCATAATCAAGCGATAAGGTAACCCTTCTCCTTTGTTCATATCGAATATAATCAATTATTCTACGTCTCATAACAAGGCTCGCAAAGGAAAGGAAGGAACATCCCTTCGATGGAGAGAATTGCTCTATCGCCTCGTTAAAAGCAATAAGGGCAATACTAAATTCCTCGTCATTTGAATTACCTATATAACGTTTACACACTTTCGCTGTTGTACCTTTTATAAAAGGTATATAATTTGCAATAAATTCATTTTGTTTTTCCTTATCACCTAGTTGAATGTGTCTTATATTTTCCTCTACGGACACCTTTTCTAGTATGCTTAGGCGCTTTAGCACGGAAAACACCTCTCATTTTTAGTCATCTATTTATTCGACCCATTTTACTATTATATGGGGGCATTATTTCATAATATATTTTTCTTCTTTCCTATCCAAAGGTACATGTGCCTATCCTAGCATTAATTTCTTGTTAAATTATTTACAATCTCATTACGATAGTTAGGCTATTATATCCCTTAAATACACTGTATATCATATGATTAGGAAAGTAATCGCTACTAGTTTTCAGTTGGTTTTCATAGGTCTTTTTAACTAGATTATGTAACTTTCAAATAGAGACATTAATATGTGTCTACCCTCGTATAATATGTTTATCTTCTTATCAGTGGATAACTTATCTAGTATTACTATCTTTGTTGGTTTCAAATCTTTACACGCAAAGTAACGCACGCAGATATTGCGTACGGACTTTCATGGAGTTCCGTGGGCATTCACTGATTCTATAAAGCTTTGGTTAACTTGTCGCAACGAAAAGGACCTCACAACATATATTCATGCACTAGATTATCTACTACTTTATATTGAAAATTTAATATAAACATTTCATTTCCTTTGAATATCATAGCTTTTTAGGTTTTAGTGAGTCCAAAAGTATATTATAATATACTTAATAATTCATTAGCTTTTTAATAAAGCATAACAGAAATTTAAAGTGGGGATTCATATGGACCGAAAAAAAGCAAAACAATTTATTGGACAAGAAGTGTTAATTGATGAAGGCGATCATGGTCAATATATTGGGATTTTAGAAAAAATGATAACAGAACCAAATAAACCTTGGCGCGCTCTAACTCGCATCACTGGTATTTATGAGTATCCCGATTTCGATTTCGATAAATTGGAGTTGGTTGAACCATTTTTAAAAGAAGACCAACATCATGAATGCTCTGGACAAAGGATAGCTCTTTTGCCACACCCATTTACCACAAATTACAATGATTCTGTGAAACATGCATTAAAGGAGAAATGGGACGAAGTTCAGCAAATAAATCAAGACTCTGAAATAATTCTCTCTCTTATTCAGCAGGAGTTACGAAGACTTCATGCAGAACATCTAGTTTTTGAAGATAGTTACGAATATTATCAACTCGTGAAAAAGGGACGTAAAGTTCATATTTTAGATGAAGATAAGCGTGAAACTATGTCTATTGAAGGTTGTCCATTTGAGTTTGAAATTAATGTTGATGGAGAATGGGTACAGGCTACCTATGTTTCGGGTTTGACTTTTGTAATTAATAAAAATAATCGTCAAAAGGATTTAACACATGGGTCTACCATACGTCTTAATAAAACTCAGTTTGATCCTTATCGTATTTTAATTAATGAATTAGAAAATGCATCGTTACATGCACTTGAAAAAGGCTTACAGAAGCTGGGGATTGGTCATGAACACTCTGTATATTGTCATAATTCCTTATTAATGCAATTGCTAAACTCATTTGATCAAGAACAATTTCATGGCGTAAACTTTATTTCTTATGCAAATTCCAATAATCAATTTGTTGTACAACACCATTATGAAAGAACAGCGAAGCACAATGGAAAGCCTGTAACATTTGACCGTTTTGAGTTTACATCTGACGCAGGAGAACGTGTTCTAACAACCTATGCAACACAATTATCAAATGAATAAAAGAAAGATACCCAAGAGAATATCTTTATTTCTCTCGGGTATCTTTCTCATATGAAAACCACAATAATATTTCCTCCATTTGTAATCGACTGATATGTCGGACCATAAAAGTTTTTCCTATCACACTAGTAATAATCGAAACTCGAATGGTGTAAAGATCATCCATTTTCTGCAACATTGATTGTGATGTGTTTAATGCTTGTATTCTGTATTTTGGAACAATCGCTTCTTGCAATGATATTGCTCTTGTTTTCATCATTATTACATGTTCGTCTTTGCCAATACCAGCATCAACATATTGCCAGAAGCCAAATCCTGCCGCTATAACTGGAAAAATCCATGCTATCCAACCAAATGGTGCAAAAAGAGAACTTAAAATCGCAATGACGATAAACGGAAATGTTAGCTTAATGATATACCTGCGAATACTTTGTTTTGGTAACGACTCATACGATCGCTTCACTACAAACTGTGGTAAAAGGTCGTTCAAAAGTACATTTACTTCGTCTTTTTTACATATAGGAATTAGTATTGTTGATAAATCCTCTTCTTTTCTCCCACCACCAGCACTCTCAACATAAACAGACACGTAACCAAAAGGTTGGCGAAATATGTTCTGTACAAGGCGGACTGTTGTAATTTTATTTGCAGATAATGTCAACTGACGTTGTTCAAGAATGCCTCGAGATATTTGAATATCATTTCCTTCCTTGATAATTCGGAACTTTCCGTATTTAAGTAATGTGCTGATAAAAGTTATAATCCATCCAATCAATAAAATTGCTAGTATCCAAAAAAATATATACAAAATACTTGAATGAATGATCCAACCTAATACATTCTCATATATTGCTTCAGGTATTAGTTGCTGTAATTGCGTCATGATAGCTGCAACAAATGTAACTGCGATTCCAATACCACTGGATGTAATAGCTGCAATAATAAGTCGATTATTAGAAAGATCCCAGGAAAAATCCGGTTTATTTTCAGTCTCACCTTTATTCATTTCCGCATTATCAACATTAACTAATTGCTGATTTTCTGCTTCATCTTGCAACACTATGTCCTTTGTATTAAGTAACAATTCTTCCTTAATAATTTCTGCTTCAGAACGTTTTAATGCAACAATACGGAACTCAGGCTCTAATCCTCCACCTGCGGTTTCAATCCTTAGTTCCACAAGTTGAAACATTCGTTGTATTACTTTTGCGTTAATATCAATACTTTGTATTCTTTCTTTTCTTATGTATCTATTTTTTCTAAAAATTAGTCCTTGTTTAATTTGTAATTCATTATCCACAAGACGGTATTTAAAGGTCAACCATTTTATTACTCCGCTAGCTAACGATAAAATTAAAATGATACTAAAGAAAACAGTGTAATACCCAATTCCACCAGCTTGCGAGGACTGTCCAAATATAACCACAGCAATAACTGTAAATAACATCTCTTTTAGATTATTTAAAAAGCTTATAAAAATAGCTGTACTATGTTGTCTATTCCAATCACTCATCTGGATCAGCTTCCCTTGCTAACTTTGCAATATTATCACGTAAGTTATCTGCTGTATATTCCTCTAGACCTGGTATCTCATGAACAGTTGCTGCTGTAGAAATGGTTACTGTTGATAAGCCATAGTAGCGTAAAATAGGGCCTTGTTTTGTGTCAACGTGTTGTACACGTATCATCGGTATAATTACTCTTCTGACAACAAATACACCATACATTAGCTCTACTTCGTTTTCAAAAATTTTATACCGCCATTTTCTCCATTGAAGTTTTGGAATAACAAAAATCTTGAAATAAGCTATTATTATTGCTAACCCAATTAAAACATATATAGGCCATTGGGGTATCGAAAAATACCACCAAGCAAACCCGTAACCTATTGGAATGAGCAACATAAAACACCATTCTATTAAAGCTACGATTCGCCAAACCTTGAGTGTTTTAGTTGCTAAACGTTGATCTGGCTTTTCTCTCATATCTTCCCTCCCCTTACTCTTCATCATCCTCTAAGTATATTATGTTCACACCATTTTCCTCTAATAACTTTATAACTAAATCATTGAGCGTTTCATCTCGAAGTAAGCCTAACGCTTTTGCTAATTCTAATTCTTCTAGGTTTCCATTTTCAGCGTCTTCAATTAATTCTATTATTTCTTCCATGTTTCTTTCTTTCAGTTGGTTGATTATTTCGTCTCTACTCATTGAATTTCTCTCCGTTTCATTTTTTAATACTTCCTCCATTTGTACTTTATCATAAATAAATGAGGTTATGCTATTTCATTAACAATAAAATCCATGTTGCCTACCCTGATAATATGCGTATCAGACTAATATGGAATACTAACTTTGTTGGTTGTATTCCATTCGCTTCTGTCCACTCCTTTCCTGTGGGGAGTTGCCGAGCCCCCTCCACGACTACGTCGCTACGGGGTCTCGCCTTTACTCTGCTTCCCACTGGAGTTCGTGGACTTGCGCTCATTCCATAGAAAATGAATGGTACTAACTATACTCATAACGTATTTTCATCCGCCATGGTTGTAGTATTTGTTTGTTTTTGTATTAGTCAACTAAGCTAATATAATAATAAACAGATATCTAAAAAAGAATTACTTCTTCTTAAGATATCTGCTTTTTTTGTTATTTTTTATCAAAAGCTTCTGTCATTTGCTTCCAGACTGACCCTTTTGCTTCTTCGCCACCTTCAATACGGGCTAGGGCTAACTTAATCTGCATGCTCACTTCAAATTCAGGATCATCTTCCCTCTGCTTTAAAGCTTCTACTGCCGACTCATCTCCTATTTCATATAAAAACATCGCCGCTCTCCAACGAACTAGTTTGTTCTTATCAGATAATGCTTCTATCATTGCTGGAATAGCCTTTGTACTCCCAATATCGGAAAGGGCATCTCCAGCAGTTCTACGTACAGTTACAGAGGAATCTTTTAATGCTTCGTACAAATAAGGTAAGACATTCTCATCTTCAATCATTCCAAAATAAACGGTAGCTAAGCGTCTTATAGATGCTTTCTCATCTTTTAAGGCTTTTTCTAATACAGGTAAATCCTTTATAGTTGGGTCCATTTGTTCTAGTGCTGCAAACCTTTTTTTCCAATCTGGGTTATCAAGCATATCAACAGTGACTTGGAGCCATTTTTTACTACTTGCTTTTTCTCTTGCATTCTTTTGAGCATGAGCTTCTGCTACTAATTCCTCTAAACGCTGTTCTGTATATGTAGCTTGCATTTCTTCAGCTACTTCCTCTGCTACTTCATGTAAGTCACCATATCTAGCTCGAAAATCTACCCATTTACGTTGTACAACAATATTATCTTCAGGTAAAGTAGCTTTTGCAATTGCTTCTCTAAACATATCAGGTAAAGCAACACGAACCTCTTCATCCCCTGCCATCGTCTTCACTTGAATAGGAATACTTTTGAACATATGAACTTGCACCTTTACTTCACCATAGTGCTCGTCTATTTGTTGTGCTCCGCCTTTCCCATCATGAACATCTTCACCAAAAACAGCACGTACTTTGGGTAAAATACTTTTCCAATCTACCTTTGAGTTACGCTCTACGGCAATAAAGTCTGCGACGTGGTATACTCCCTTAACACCTTCGACCTTAAGTAGTTGTTTTACAAATTCAGGTGCATTATCTGCAGTAGCTTTTGTATAATTATGGCTTTTCCCTTGAGGGAGAGATTGACTTAATGTTAGTTTCATTGTATTTGGACTGGGTGTAGGTTCAACTGAAATAATTTTCATTCATCACTTCGCCCCTTTTCAATTTTAATCATATTAATGGCTTTATTAATACTAACACAGAAGAAATGCCAACCCAATTAAAATGCATGCGCATCTTTTTTCTCATCCTTTTGCTGAGTCTTGTATAAATTGATATATTTTCGTAACAGATTCAAATGCATATAATTTAGTTATTGAGTTTCCTAATATGTAAAGTAAACAAGGAACACTTTCAATCTCCCATGAGTTTGCATAAGATTTAAAATAGTTCACATCTACTTCATAAATTGGAGGTACATTGTCTACTTTTTCTAACACAAGTAAAAAATTACGTGCTAATTGGCATGTACCACACATTGGAGTAGTCATAAATAATATGATTGGTTCGTCATTACCTTTTTGTAGATTATCGAATTGTTCCTCACTCTTAATTTTTATCAAAGTTAGCCTCCTAATGAATAGCAGAGGATGCCTAAAAAGGTCAATTTTACCTTTTAAGACATCCTCAAATTAATAATGAATATTCCTTGTATTATAGAACTATTCCGTTCTTTAATACCTTCGCACCTAACGTGGTTTTAAAATGTTCTAATGCCCACTCATGTCCTGTTGGATTAAACGACTCAACAGCATCTGCGTGGACAACGATTGTAAAACCTTTATTGTATGCATCCACAGCAGTATGTAAAACACAAATATCCGTGCAAACTCCTACGAGATGAATCTCTACTATCCCTCTTTCTCGAAGTTTCATTTCTAAGTTTGTTCCGGCAAATGCACTATATCTTGTTTTATCCATCCATTCATAAACTGCACTGTGTTCATGAACGACATCATTAAAATATTCTCCTAATTGACCGTATAATTTACGTCCTTTTGTTCCTCGTAAGTTATGTGCTGGAAAAAGTTTTGTTTCTGGATGAAATGGATCATTTTCATCGTGTACGTCTACTGCAAAAACAACGTAGTCCTGATCATTGATAAATTCTTTTGTGATGTCAGTAATTCTTTGTTCAATTGATTGACCACGTTCTCCACAAGTTAATTTCCCATCATCAGCAACAAAATCATTTGTATAATCTATTACTATTAATGCTTTCATAAATACCCTCTCCTCTTTTAAATATTATATCGTTTTGGAGGGTTAGAAAACAAGGTCGAACTATCTAGGATCTACCCTGTAAATACGCGTTAGCAATTGGTTTTAAACTAACTAGTTTTAAACAACTTTGATGGTCTGTATTACACAGGACTATGAATAAGCTTCCTTGAAAATAAACCTCACGCAGTAAAATACGTTAGCATTTTCAAGGAGTCTCATGGCCTTACACTAAATTCCTATAAAGTTGAAAGTACTAAACTACTTCTTAGTGTATTTACGTCATTAGAGATCAACTCTTGTTCTATTATGTAGTTTTTCTAAATGAATTTCAGGGTGTATGTACGAAAAAAAAGAGGTGATCAATATCTAACCACCTCTTGTGTAATTGTCTCAAGTATTAATTTTCATGGTAAGGTTGCTCAAGGGAAATTATAATCCTAGGATCATTTTGTTTTGAAGATGATGCACTTGTTGTTGCAAGCGTATTAGCTGGTCGCGTTGTTCGTGTGTTGCGCTTGCAATCATCTTTTCTAATTCCATATTTGCTTCTTCCAATTGTAACTGAGCATTCGTAAACTCTTCTGGATTTCCTTCCTTGATTCGTTTAGAATCTGATAACTGTTCTTCTGCAACATTCATTATATTTTCTATTTCTTCCACAGCACCTTTTAAATAATTTGAATTTGTCATTGTTTTCACCTCATCTATAAGATAAGAAAATGAACGATATATTATTCTAAATAAATGCTGGATAAATGTAGTAATGATAGAAATATAACCATATATTTTTTTACAGTTTTCTCTTTTTCATGTGTATTTCGTATATAATAAAAGTAATCAAAGGAAAGGGGAAAATAGCATGAAGATAAAATATAACATTATACAGAAAGAAGCCGTTCGCTTTGTTAAAGAAACATTCACAATACGTGAAGCATTAGAAGAATTAGAAGACAGTGGATTCAGATGTATTCCAATTTTGGATAAATCAACAACGAAGTTTTTAGGTAACATTTATGCACAAGATATTTATAAAGCTATTGTGAAGCAATCTCACTCTTGGGATGATTCTGTTCTTACATTAAAAGACGATACAAATGTCTTTATAGACGAATCCGCTTCCTTTATACGTATTTTCTCCAACATAAAAAAATATCCTTATTTAGCAGTATTAACAAATGATGGAACATTCTCGGGGATCCTTACACATGCAAATGTTGTTTCCATTTTAGAAGACTCTTGGGGGTTAAAGACAGGTAGTTATACGATCACGATATCAACTCATGAATATCAAGGTGCACTCAGTACGATTGTCTCCACAATCAAAAAATATTCTAGCATTCAAGCACTTTTAACGTTAGATAATGAAAGTAAATTCTTCAGAAGAATTATTGTAACACTTCCAAGTAATACTTCGGAAGAAAGTGTAAAAAAAGTAATTACTGGCTTAGAGGAACAAGGGTTACGCGTATTTGATATTGAAAAAATATAATAACAATAAATAGGAGGGGTACGTTACAAAGTAGCACTTGTAACGTACCCCTCCTATTTCAAATTCCTATTCTCTACTCACTTTGATGCTCAATTGCCGTTATTTTGTAGCTTTCATTACTTCTAGAAATAGAAAAAGTTCTGCTTCTCACCTCTTCTAATTTTTCCACATGCTGATGTACATTTACTACTTCTGTCCATATCCACCTTAATTGATTATACTGATTTGTTTGAAGGGTGTGTTCCTCTGTTTGAACAATTTCTTCCCGTTGACGTGCTCCAACTAATTGTTGATGCTGTCTTCTTTGCATATGATATACATGACTATTAATTATAAAATAAGGTTCCATTATTGAGAAATTTTGAGTTTGTAAACTTGTTTCCCACGAAGTTATATAGTCGTTCATAAACTGTTCTACACTGGCGAATTCATCACCCGCTACGTTCTCCCAAACAGCATCATCCTCCCCACAACCACTTACAAGTAAAATTAATACAATAAATAAAACACAAATTCGTACACTCATTTATGTATCTCCCTCTTTCAGCCCTCAACAAACAAATTATACCTAACTAGCAGCAAGTTGTAAAAAGAGTATACCGGAGCTAGGACATCCAAGCAGAATAAATCTGCTCTGTATGGGATGAACGTTCAGAATGCGAAATAACATATCCTTAAAGGCAAGGACTTAGATTGATATCTTATTTCTGGATCATCAAAAAAGGTATGTAAAGGTTCCCCTTTTCTACATACCTTTTTCTAATCATCTTTTTATGGATTGCAATAACATGTCCAACGTATAAGCAACCGACTTATTTCTTTCTAAAAATCGCTTTCTTTTCGTATCTCCCTGAAAACATGCAACTGCCTCGATTTGTAAGTTTTCATGCACATCTTCTATTTGATGCTTAAACAAATATTTGGGCTTTACTGTCTCAACAAAATGTAACGCCATAGGAAGCCATTTATCACTAATTTCCTTCACTTCATCGGCAAATGGTTTTACTACTTTTATAAAATCTGCATCTATTTTGTTTAATGTATATTCTTCAAAATTTGTTAGTATCGTTTTATTTACCTCAAATAACTTACTGGTTAATTGTTCTAATTGAGTGTAATCCTTGGACATCTTCCCACCTCCAAGGAAATTGTATCAAAACAAACGTCTTAATGAAAGAATCACAAACTAAAAATACTAGCAAGTTTACGTTTTTTGACTGGTTCATGTTGTTTTGTATGAATTGGTAAAAGATTATCTGCTTTCTTATTTAGTGTTTGCTCAAGAGTAGATAACCTTTGATTAAACTTCTCTAAAGAATCCGTTATTTCATCAATTTCTCTTCTATGTTGTAATGTTTGTATTTCTATAATATCTTCTGCTTTTGTCTGAATCTTACGATCTAATAAATCAATTTGAAAAAGGAGATTGTTAAACTTATCATTCAGCTCCTGAGAAGAGACCATATTTTCATATTTCCCTCTCTGTTTATTTCGTTTCATCTCGTCTATACTTCTTCCGTTTTTTATATCATCATGAATAGTTTTTAACTGACGAAACTCATGCTCTTTAATGATATAATGCCCTACTTCATTTACTTCACACGGCAATTGAAAGAGCTTTATCCAACGACGAACGGTTTTTTGACTAACACCCAACATCTCAGCCACATCTTTCGTCTTCATCATCTTGACACTCTCCTTTATCTTTTATAAACCTTATATTCTAGATATATCCTGTCCTTCCTTTACCCTTGACAAAACTAGAAGGAATTCAACAAAGTAAGTAGATTTTCACGTTTTTATACGACAAGCTTAGTGAAAAATATCTTTCATTTTTCCAACAAGACTAGCCGTTACTAGAATTTCTTGCTGCTTTTTTTTGTACCAGTCTGTTAGTATATAATGCACAGACGTTATATTATGTTTTTGTAATAATTTATTAGGTTTAAACTGTGGATTTTTAGACCAATCTATACGTTTGTCCTCATGATATACAAATGGATACATATACTTAAGCTTTGGAGTATAGGTGAATTTACCTTCTTGATATTTTTGATAGTCTATTCTTGATGCAGTAAAATCATTTTTAAGGAAAAATGCTTTAATCTCCCTTTTCACTGGAGATTCTAACAGTATCCATGCTAATTCTTTACCTAGTTGAACTCTTGTTTCTACTTTTATAAACTTCTTTACGGATCGCCCGTATAGATCTCCATATAAGGTTGGAAATATAACACTGCTAAAATGTAATTTTTCCTGTACAAGAAAATCAAGTTCACTAAATACAGCTTTTTTAAAGAAAGGAGATTCAATAACAGGCTGCTGAATAAGATGTTGTTCATTAATAATTAAAGCATGAAGAAGTTTCTTTCTATTCTTTGTTTGCCAAAAATCCTCCCATTGCCTTATCATCCATGAAGAAACTTGAAAATAAGATAATAAATAAAACAACGGTTTGCTTCTTTTTTTTGACCAATCATATACAAGAAGCTGTGGATACGCATCTGAAAATATCATCCAGTTAGCGCGTTCATACGTCATAAATAAATGATTTCGTTTTTCAAGTGAAAGCAATTGCTTGAATGGCTTGCTCCAAAGATCAGACATGTTCCAACCAGCATTTCTTGAAACCATACTTGCTAAATAAGACCATTCAATTTCAGGGTTACATTGATAGTAATATTGATAAGCCTCCGTTCTAGTGATGTTATCTCTATTCCACTTCTCTGTTTCTTTTTTAATTGCTTCTACATTCATATAATTAATCTCTCTTTCCTTTTAATACAAATTACGTTTTAGTATTTGTATTAATGTGAAAAATAGTCATATAGTCTATATTCTGCCGTTATTTTTGTGGTAATATATATTGATGGTTTTATTAAGAAGTCTCAGGAGCTTTTTTTGTTATTTTTTAAAGGATGTGTGGCTATGCAGTTCCGATATCCAAACGGAAAAAAATTTGTACCAAAACGAATCGTAAACAAGCAAAGTGATGTCATAAAAGATGAGAGATACAGTAATCGTGGGATGACATTAGAGGAAGATATTAATAATACAAATGAATACTATCGAGCCCATGGAATAGCTGTAATTCACAAAAAACCTACACCATTACAAATTGTCAATGTTAGTTATCCGAAAAGAAGTGCTGCTGTTGTTACAGAAGCTTATTTCAAAAAACCATCTACAACTGACTATAATGGTGTTTATAAAGGAAAGTACATTGATTTTGAAGCAAAAGAGACAAGAAACAAAACAAGGTTTCCTCTACAAAACTTTCATGATCATCAGATCAACCATATAACCGAGGTGATCAAGCATGGCGGTATAGCTTTTACTATTCTTCGTTTTACTATATTGGATGAAGATTATCTTGTTTATGGGGAAGATTTATTGCCTTACTTTTCAGGTAAGGCTACGCAAAAGTCCATCCCTAAAAAAGAAATCGAAGCTATGGGAGCAATCATCCCAATAGGATTTCACCCTAGGATTGACTATCTTAAAATAATTGATAGAATAATGTAAACTATGTTTTATTTGCTAGTTTAGTTGTATCTGAAAGGAAGATGCATCATGTCAAATGAATATCGAACAAGACAAGAACGAAAGAAAAAACTGAACGAAACTAAGAAGAAAACAACAAATAAGAAAACCATTGCTAAAAAAATCTTTATCGGTATTGGAATTCTTTTTCTCGTCATGGTATTAGCAGGAGGAATTACAGCTTTTGCAATTATTCGGGATGCTCCCGAGTTAGATCCTGACAGGCTTACTTTAGCGCAAAATCCAGAAATCTTTGATCGAAACGAAGAAATAATTACAACGTTACAAGCAAACGAAAACCGTCGTTTAGCCAGTATAAACGATATGCCTCCTGTACTAATTGATGCGTTTATTTCGGTAGAAGACGTTCGCTTTTATGACCACTTCGGAATAGATATACGTAGAATTGGCGGTGCAGTAGTAGCAAACTTTACAAGAGGCTTTGGTGCAGAAGGTGCTAGTACTATTACACAACAGCTTATTAAAAACCTATATTTTGATTTTAATAAGAACATGACAAGAAAGCTTCAAGAACAGTACTTAGCAGTTAGGTTAGAGCAAAAGTACACAAAAGATGAAATTCTAGAAATGTATTTAAATACAATTAACTTTTCTGGAAACCGATATGGTGTTGTAGAAGCTGCTCACTTTTTCTTTAATAAAGAGCTGTCCGAGTTAACCATTGAAGATGCAGCACTGCTTGCCGGAATTCCACAACGGCCTAATTATTTTAATGCATACACAAATCCAGAAGCTGCAGAGAACAGACGAAACACAGTCATTTCATTAATGGAAAGATATGAGAAGATTACTCCAGAACAAGCAGAAGCTGCAAGAAGCGTTCCTATTGAAGACCAATTACACCCTGGAGAACGACAAACTTACACATACCAAGCATTTATAGATCAAGTGCTAACTGAGGTTGAATCCATTGATGGAATTGAACCTAGTGATATTTATACGGGAGGATTAAAAATTTATACTACGTTAGACCGCAAGATACAACAGCATGTGGAGCATGTTATGCAGTCCGACGTGATAAATTTTCCAGATGAACTGTTCCAAGCCGGGATTACGCTCCTAGACACTAAAACTGGAGAAGTTTTAGCTATCGGTGGGATGCGAAAACCTGCAGAAGGAGTGAAGACGTGGAACTGGGCAACAAATCCACAAAGACAACCTGGTTCTTCCATTAAACCTATTTTAGATTATGGTCCTGTTATTGAAAAACATAAATGGTCTACTGGACGAATCATCAGGGATGAACCTTACGCATATTCTGATGGCACTCCGATACACAATTTTAACCGAAATGAATATAGAGGAGATATCACGATGCGAGAGGCATTGCGGGTTTCCCAAAATACAACAGCTTTAAAAGCTTTTCATGCAGTAGGAAAAGACTATGCAAGAGAGTTTGGAGAAAAGTTAGGGTTTAATTTGTCAACTATCGAAGAACCTTATTCTATAGGTGGCTTTACAACCGGTGTATCATCTTACCAAATGGCTGGGGCATATGCCGCCTTTGGAAATAGCGGAGAATATAACAAACCACATACAGTTACAAGAGTGGAGTTTCCTAGTGGTCAAGTTATTGATATGAAACCAGATCCCGTTATAGCAATGAACGATTATACAGCATTTATGATCTCTGATATGCTAAAAACGGTCGTTCGTTCTGGTACTGGTACTCAAGCTGCAGTTGCAGGAGTTCCTATTGCGGGAAAAACAGGGTCAACAAACTTTACAGAAGTGGAAAGACAACGACATAATATTGACAGTGGTATAAGAGATTCTTGGTTCGCAGGATATTCTACGGAGTTAACTGCAGCAGTTTGGACTGGATATAATACGCCATCAGATGGCTATATTAGATATGACGGTTCCCAGCATATAGCAAAGCTACTTTTTAGCGAAATAATGACGTACGCTCATCAAGGGCGTGAAACAGCAGATTTTGTTCAACCTGATTCTGTTGTTCGTGTTGGAATAGAAAAATCTACCGGACTTTTACCGAGTGAATATACTCCTGAAAGCGAAATAATTTATGAGTATTTCGTAAAAGGACATGAGCCTACCGAAGTGTCAAATGAATTTGAACAGGCAGAGCCTGTAACAGGATTAGAAGCTGTATATGTGGAAGAAGATCACGAAATTCAGGTACAATGGAGTTACCCTGATGACTTAGTAGAACGCTATAGCTTTATGTTAGAAGTTCAAGAAGGCGATGGTGATTACTCCCTGTATGACATTACAAAAGATTTAGCCTATACGATTGGTAATATCGAATATGATACTGTTTATTCTATTCGTGTTACAGCTATATCAGACGAAAACGAAGAATTAATGAGTGAGGCCGTTTCTGTTTCTCTAACGATTCCAGAGGAAGAAATTGAAATTCCGGAAGAGGAACCTGTAGAAGAAGAGCCTGTAGAAGAAGAGCCTCCTTCTGGAGATAATGGTGAAACTCCACCTGACGATGATGATGGAAATAACAATGACGGTGGCATTGACGATTTGATTGACGACCTAATTGGCAGTGAAGATGAGGAAGATGATGATCGTGTAGATCCAGAAGAGTAATACCAAGTGCAAGAGGGTGCCCGAAAGGTAAACACAACCTTTATGGGCACCCTCTTTATTTGCTACATCTTTCATTTTCTTAATTTCGAATGATACACTGCCAATTTTTTCTTACTTTCCTCAAATAATTGATCTAATGTTGTAAATGCATGATGATGGTTTGGTACATTCAAAATAAATTGTAACCTTTCAGATACATTCATCGGTGCATAAGACATACTACTTATCTTATCAGATATATCATCTAGTGATGTTACCGACTCCCCTTTTGCCCAATGCATTACTTGAATGTAGATTGCTAAGAATTTAACCATATGAGGTTTGGCACCATTTCGATCTCGTTTTTTAAAACACTCTTCTATCGTTGGCTTTCCTGACTCACGCCAGTATTGAACAGCTAATTGTACAGATTCAACGGGCGATTCCCAAGGATTCTCTGTATCTTGGAAAACGTTTGTTGCAAAAGCTATATCCATTAGGAATAAGCCATCTTTCCAACTTTCTAATATTGATGCAAATTTAGTTATAGTTATTTCACTATTTTTTTCATAAAACGGAGGAGAACAAAAGGTTTGTGGAACAATCATACAACAACCCCTCGTTTTTTCATACGCTTTTTTCCTTCACGACAAATCTCTAACAATGGACATTCCTCACATCTAGGAGATTGTGCCTTACAATGATATCTTCCAAAGAAAATAAGACGGTGATGTGTTACAGACCATTCTTCTTTTGGTATTTTACGCATTAACGTTTTCTCTACTTCTAATACGGAATCCTTCCATTTACAAATTCCTAAACGTTTACTTACCCGTTCTACATGCGTATCCACAGCTATTGCGGGCTCACCAAAAGCTACAGAAGCTACAACATTCGCTGTTTTTCTTCCCACACCTGCTAATTTCACTAATTCTGATCTTTCTTTCGGTATTTCCCCACCATAGTTTTCTATGAGAGATTGACACAGTTTTTTTATATTCTTTGCTTTACTACGAAATAAACCAATTCGTTTAATATCATTTTCTAGCTCTTCTAAAGGCACTTGTATATAATCTTCTGTCGATTTATATTTAGAAAATAAGGTAGGGGTTACTTTGTTTACTAGTGCATCCGTAGCTTGAGCCGAGAGCAAAACCGCTATAGTTAACTCAAATGGGTTTGAATGAGTAAGTTCACATTCTGCATCTGGAAACATGTCTCCCATCGTTGAAAGAACGTGTTCTATCTGTTTTATTGTTAGCATTGATTCTCCTCCACTATCTTTTTTCTCCTTGTAGCCAATTATAATGTGGGTGTCGTGATCTTTGCTGCGCTGTTGAAGATTCGTGCGTAGGCGATGATCTAGGTTGTTGATGCTGACGAATTCGTTCCCCGTGTTCTCTCGCTTTTTGAATCGTTTTAATGCCGTTTCTTTTCCAATCATATAATATTCGATCGATGTATCTAAAATTTAGTTTAGAGGAAACGACAGCTTCTCGAAGAGCTGCTTCAATCATTTCTGGTATATGACCATCATCGTCTAGCCACATAGAGATCATTTCCATTTCCATTGGAGTAATTGGTCTAGAAAATTCTTCTTCAAAACGACGGAATAATTGACCTTCTTCCAATTGTTTCTTATTACGATTTTCATCTAACGCTTCATTTGATAAATGTACTAGAAGTTTTTCAAATAAAGGCTTAGTAGATATTGCTTCTCCTAACCGACCATCTTCATCTTGCTTTTCATGTATTTTTATAAACCCCTTTTTTAACATCTCTTTTAACTGTAATGTACATCTATTTTCATCAATGGACATTCTTTCCTGAATCTCTATGGGAGTAGGAAAGTAATTCCCTTCTTGAGCAAATCGTTTTATATGAATTAGTAAAAGAAATTGTTCCTCCGTTAAACCTAGTTTTGTATAATTTGTCATAAGTGCAGAAGGTATAGATAAAGGCTCGTCCATATATTGCTGTATCATCATTTCATTGTTCATAATTAAACACCTCACAGACCATTATAACACTTTCTACCTACGAATTTGATGTATAAAAAATGTAAAAAAGAATTGCGAAAGTGCCATCTTCACTTTACCAGTAACTCACGCTTTATCTATCTTTCCTTAATACCAAAAAGAATAGCGCCTCTATGCAGAGGCGCTATTTTTCATTCTTATGGATACAGACGATTTAATAGACGTGGGAATGGGATAGTTTCACGAACATGTTCCGCTCCACATAACCATGCAACTGTTCTTTCTAGTCCAAGACCAAAACCTGAGTGAGGAACAGATCCGTATTTACGTAAATCTAAGTACCATTGGTATGCATCTTCAGATAAATTATGTTCTTTGTAACGCTGCTTCATTAATTCTTCGTCATCAATTCGCTGTGAGCCACCAATAATTTCTCCATAACCTTCAGGAGCAATTAAATCTGCACATAATACAACATCTTCTCTATTAGGGTCCGGCTTCATATAAAATGCTTTTATACTTGCTGGATAATTTGTAATGAAAACTGGCTTGTCAAATTTTTCAGCAATGGCAGTTTCATGTGGTGCACCGAAATCTTCTCCCCATGAAATTTCATGCCCATCATTTTGAAGCATCTCAATGGCATCATCATATGATATCCTTGGGAATGGTGCAACAATATTCTCTAATTTTGATGTATCTCTTTCTAATGCAGCAAGTTCTTTTTTGCAATTTGCTAACACTGCTTGTACAACATAGGAAACATAGTCCTCTTGAACCTTTAAGCTATCTTCATGATCCATAAAAGCCATTTCAGGTTCTATCATCCAAAATTCAATTAAGTGACGTCTTGTTTTGGATTTTTCTGCTCGGAAAGTAGGTCCAAATGAAAATACCTTCCCTAATGCCATTGCTGCAGCTTCCATATATAACTGTCCACTTTGGGATAAATAAGCATCTTCATCAAAATATTTCGTATGGAATAAATTAGTTGTACCTTCTGCAGAACTCCCCGTTAAAATAGGTGGGTCTACTTTTGTAAATCCATTCTGATTAAAGAATTCATATGTAGAACGAATAATCTCATTTCTTACTTTCATTATGGCATGCTGACGTTTGGATCGTAACCATAAATGGCGATGGTCCATTAAAAATTCAGTTCCATGTTCTTTTGGTGTAATCGGGTATTCCTTTGCAGCATGAATGATTTCTAACCCTTGAACTGTAAGTTCATATCCAGAAGGAGATCGCTCATCTTCACGGACCACACCTGTTACATAAATAGAACTTTCTTGTGTTAATTCTTTTGCAATTTTAAAAACATCTTCTTCAACTTCTGCTTTAACTACTACACCTTGTATAAAGCCTGTACCATCTCTAAGTTGAAGGAAAGCAATCTTTCCACTCGAACGTTTATTTGCAAGCCAAGCACCAATTGTTACTGACTCACCTACATAGTTACCAACATTTGAAATTGTTGTTTTCACTTTTTTTCCCTCCAAAAAAACTGCTATGGCAAATGTTAAAACGAAAAATACACTCTCAATATTATACAACTATAGAAAAATAGAAGTCAATAATTACTAAAAGTACTCTATTATGATCGTTGAAATTGATAATGACGTATATATTCTCCATCCTCAAATGTCAAATAGTAAAAGGAATGTCTATTTGCATCGTCAATATAAATCACTTCATAAATGGGCGTGTTACCTATAATCCCCAACTTAATACTTTTCAGTTGCGTTATTGACAGTCTTGATTGGACAATGGATCTAACTTCCCCTATTGTTATCCCTTCGGATTTATATCTTGTAATAATTTGTGGTTCAGTATTCCCTTCATTCTCATTGATTAATTCTTCAATCCATACAAACATGTCTTCTCCGTTACTATCTTTCCCTTCTATTACTTGAAAAGAACGACGTCCATGATAAAAATCTACCTGTTTTACAGAGTCCAAATCTGTTTCGGATAGTGCTACTTGTGTAATATGCGCTTGTTTGCTCTGTAACGGTTCTTTTATCTCCATATATAAATAATAAAATAAACCTATAAATGCAGTCAAAATTATAACTATAAATGGAAAAATCCAACGTTTCATTATACATACCCCGATTTACGTTTCATAAATAGTAAAAATCATCTTCTTTTCTTCATGATCATCTTCTAACGCTAAACCAAATATAAGATCTTGACCTTTTAACGTACGGTTTAACAAGTCCACTACTTTATATATATCTCTAGAATTTTCTATTTTCACAGAAGCTAAAGTGTCCATTCCTTTATGGTCCATGTGTATCCTCCATTTTATGCCTTGCTCAATCTCTCCCTATACGGTGAAATATTGTAAATTATACAACAGCATCATTTGGTGATACTATAATTACCGCTCCAAAGAAAAGGATGATGAGCGTGAACGAAAACGTAACAACAACTGCTGAATGTTATCAACAAGAAAAGGATATCTTTTCCTTACGATCACATCACCGGCCCCACCATTTTAACACAATAAAGATTGCCTTTAGACAAACAAAATTTCCAGAGCATTGTAAAACAAAAATTAAATAACCTACACCCCACCTACTTGAAGGCGAGTCAAAAATTATCCTTTTTGACTCGTTTTCAAGAAATTTATTGCATCGCTTAATATTTTTTCTTCATCTAAAGTAAGAATTTCTCGGTTTTTCATAAGTTGCTTTCCCTGTACAAAGGAGTCTGTTACATCCGAACCTTTCACGGAATAAACAAGGTGAGAAATAATCCTTTCCTCATTCCAAGGATGAAGATGTGGTACGTTAGGATCGATTAATATAAAATCTGCAAAATATCCTTTTTCAATACATCCTACATGATCTAATTGTAATGCTTTTGCACCATTAGTGGTAGCCATTTTTAAGATAGATTCACTTGTTGTTACTGTTGGATCCTCGTGTACACCTTTATGTATTAACGAAGCAAATCTCATTTCCTCAAATAGATCTAGATTATTATTACTTGCAGTGGAATCTGTTCCTAATGCTACATTTACTCCTGTTTTTTCCATCATTGGAACGGGAGCAATACCGGAACCTAATTTTAAATTGCTCATAGGATTATGGGAAACCGATACGCGTTCTTCTGCTAAAATCTGTACTTCCTTTTCATTAATATGAACTCCATGTGCTATTAAACAATGCTGCTGGAATAAACCTAAGTTTTGTAAATGCTCTACTGGACGCATTCCATATTGAGACACATGTCTCTCTACTTCACCTCTCGTTTCAGACAAATGAGTATGTATCCACATATTATTACGTCCTGCTGTTTTTACTACTTTTTGCAAAAATTCAGGTGGACAAGTATATGGTGCATGAGGCGCTAACGCAATTGTTAGCTTATTGTTATTAGCGCCATGGTAATTATGGAATAGACTCACTGATTCTTCAAGCTTTTCCTCCTGTTCTTTTTCAGGAGCGAGACCAATCATACCTCGACATAATACCGCTCTCAACTCACTTTGTAATACTAACTCTGCTATTTTATCCATCGCTAAATGATACATATCTAAAAACGTTGTTGTACCTGTTTTAATCATTTCTATCATTGCAAGTGACGCAGCTTGAATTACAGTTTCTTCTGTAAATGTTCGTTCATTCGGCCACATTATTGTTTCAAGCCATGTCATTAATGGTAAATCATCTCCAGCACCTCGCAAAAAAGAGCTTCCTAAATGGCCATGGCTGTTAATTAACCCTGGCATAAGCCACTTGCCATTTCCATTGATAATTTCAGGGACTTTTGCAAGCTCATTAGAAGTAGGATCTCCCTTTACAATATCTGTAAATTTACCGTCTTTCCACACTACATACCCTTGGAAGATTTCATTCTCTTTATTTAATGTCACAATAGTGACAGAATGTAATAAAATGTACATTTTCCCCTCTCCCAACACAGTTAAAATACCTCATCGACTTATTAAGTCATTTTCTTGTAAACCAACTTTTTGGAAATAACCCATCCTTCTTAGGCCTAACGGTAATGATTTCATAATCCTTTTCATTACACTTAATCGTTACCGTTCCAATTCTACTTGTCTGATAAATATCAATCCATGTCTCTTGCAATCTTTCCATTACATAACTGCTTGGTTTATTTTCTCCATTTCTAAAAATGACTGCTACTTGAGGATCTACTTCATCTAATAAATCCTCCGAAGTTCCTCGATCACTTCCGAAATCAGGAACTTTAAACATAGTAGATTTTAGATCAAACTCTTGAACCAATTGCTTTTCTACATGTGGGTTCGCTACTGTCATGTATAACAGCTTTTGATCAAAGTGGTTAATGAAAAACGCACTTCCTCCCTTGTCATCTCCTTCTTTATCTTCTACGTACAATATTTCAATGTGCAAGTCGTTTAATAAGGAATAGTGGTCCCCTTTTTTATACGTTGTAACTTGTACATCAAAATCACTTAGAAGTTTCTCAAACTTTGTAAAAAGTGACTGAGGAAGAAAGAGACGTTCAATATCATAATTACCTAAAATCCAAGGGAGATTTCCAATATATTCAATTTGTTTACTTGTAATGATTAATGTGTCTATAGAAGATACATTGAACATATTTAGTCTCTCTTCTAATTCTTCCTCACTTTGTCCATGCCCTGTATTGATGAGAACAGTTTGATCTCTGTCTCCCTGTATTAATGTTGCTTCTCCATGGGTTAGATCAAAAAAAGTGTATGCTATTTCTCCTTTTGTTAAGTTTAACTGTAGTTTGTCTGCACTACTTTCTGTTGGTGTGATTAGGAGAAGAATCAAGAGTGTCAAGAATAGTACGATTGGTTTCTTCATTTAGAACGTCCTTCCTATTACGAGTTCGCACAATTATATTATAACCAATTTGAGAGATCATTTTCCAAATCATCCATTGATTTATAAATAAAAGGAATAGGTGGTAAAGATTTTATAAACGAATTTCCATAGCTTGTAGTACAAATCCTTCGGTCTAATACGACAACAACACCTTTATCAGAAGTTTTTCGTATCAGTCTACCGAACCCTTGTTTAAAACGTAATACTGCTTGAGGTAAAGCAAGTTTCATAAACGGATTTACCCCTTCTTTTTTCATCTTACTTGACTTTGCTTGAAAAACTGGGTCATCAGGAGGAGTGAAAGGTAACCTTACGATAACGATGACACTCAAGTCTCTACCCGGGATATCAACACCTTCCCAAAAACTGCTCGTTCCTAATAATATTGCTTGGTCAAATTGTTGGAAATGCTTCGTTAGTTTTGATCTGCTCCCAGTTTGAATGCCTTGACCAATAAGCATAAATTCATCACTAAGCATTTCTTTTAAGAAATTGTAGCTTTTTTTTAACATGTCATATGATGTAAATAATACAAGCATTTTCCCTTTCGATACTTCTGCAATACGATAAATTTGAAGTACAGCAGCCTCTATGAAGCTGGACTCTCCAACTTCTTGAATCAAAGGCATGTCGGTTGGCACCATTAATTTTACTTGATCCTCCCAGTTAAATGGGGAAGAAACAATCTTCGTTTTAGTAGGAAAGTCCTGTAAACCAAGTTTTTCCTCCATGTATGCAAAATCCTTGTTTACGGACATGGTTGCTGAAGTCAGTATTACACTTTGTTTCTTTCGAAAAAATCGATCTGCTAGCAAATCAGAAACATTGATAGGCTTACTCTGTATAAATACTGATTGTTTGGGTCCTTTTCTATCAGATTCCAACCAATAAATGCTTTCCTGGTCATGTTGTATTAGTAATTTCACAAAAGCTGTATATACTTTTTCTATTCGATCTAAATAAGTGTTAAATGCAGATCCATACTTTTTTCGAGCTAGTTGCTTGCCAATTTGTTTTTCCAAATAGGAAGATAACTCCTTTAGACTAGCGAGCCATTCCTGATAGTTAACTTGAAAACGTTTAATTGACTCGTTTACCGGCTTCCACCGAGAATTTTCTATATCAATAGTTGTTACTACTCTGCCACGCTCATTTTGTTTGGCATTATTCGTATGTACAAATTGATGCAGAAGTAGAAATAAATCATTCCATTCCTGTTTTACTTCTTTTGTATTTTCCTCTACAGAAATTAAAATATCTATAGAAGTTAAATCTTTAGCAAAGATAGGTTGAAGAGATGCAAGTAGCCCATCTCCTTCTTTACCACTCATCTCATTAAATAAATGAGTAAAAGATAAATAATCTATATTCACTCCAAATTGATCTGTTGCTGTTTCTTCAAAATGATGTGCTTCATCTAATATAATATAGTCATAAGTTGGAATTAGTTGATGCTCTGACATACTATCAGATAAAACTAGAGAATGATTTGTGATTATCAGTTGAGCGTCCTTTGCTTTTGTCTTTGCTCGTTGATAAAAACATCTGGAAAACCACGGACAGCGTGGAGATATACACGAAAAAGAATCACTAGCAATATCATTCCAAAAACGATTTGTACTAGATGCTAAGCTTAGTTCCTCTACATCTCCTGATTCCGTCTCGGTAAGCCAAACAAGGATTTGTGCCTTTGAGACAATTTTGTCATACGTTTCATTGGGATCATCCTGCAAAAGTCTTTCAAATTTCCGTAAGCATAGATAATGACTTCTTCCTTTCAATAATGCAATTTGAAGTGAGAATGGAATCATCTTTGTTAATATAGGTATCTCTTTTTTTACTAACTGTTCTTGGAGCTGTATCGTTTGTGTACTTATAACAATCGGTTTATTTAATTCCTTTGCTTTAAAAGCAGCTGGTAGTAAATAAGCCAGTGTTTTCCCCGTACCCGTTTGAGCTTCAATTAATCCAATATCGCTGTCATTGAAAACTTCATGAATGAACGTCATCATTTCTATTTGTCCTGGTCTTGTTTCATATCCAGTTATTTTTTCTTTACACCAGTCTTCATTTTTCATACATTCTTCCAAAAAAGCGGGTAAAGAAGCATCTATATCATTTTGATTATCACTATCCTTCTTTACATTTGTATTCTTTAATACTAACCCGCGAAATTCTTCCCAATTCTCCTTTAAATCCTTATCCAAATTTAGTAATTGCCACTGATGAATTAAGACTCCTAAATCACTCTTTAGTTTACCTCTTAATTTATCCAATTGAACTAATGTCGTATAAGGTAGGTGAGAGAGTTTATTGATAATCTCCACTAGCAATTGCCCCGTTGCTTCTGCATCACTATCAGCACGGTGTGGAGAATTATGCTCCATCCTAAAGCTTTCAGATAAACGTGACAGACTGAAACCCTCTGCAGTAGGAAAAGCTATTCTTGCTAGTTCTACTGTATCTAATACTGGACCACTAAAAGGTTCATACCCTGCAGCTTCCAGTTCATCATTTATAAAATACAGATCAAATTCTACATTATGTGCTACAAAATAAGCACCATTATCTAATGCAGATAACAGAATCGAAGCTACTTCCGAAAATTGAGGTGCATCCTTTACTAAGTTATTATCTATGTTCGTTAACGTTTGGATAAACGAAGGTATGCCCCTTCCAGGATTGATATAGCTATCAAAACGTTCTATTACCTGATTGTTTTCAATAATCACGTATGCTATTTGTATTATTCTATCTCCCTTTAAAAAAGAAACACCTGTTGTCTCCACGTCAATGATGACAAAACGTTCCATAAAAATTCCCCCACCAGTCTCTCCTACCTCTATACAGATTTATATATCTGTTTAGAGATTATTCTCTAATGTTGACTATATATTTTTTCTGTCATCTTTTGGATAAGTGGATGTCTTAAATTATATGACTGAATCTTCACTTTGGCAGCTTTTAAAGCCATACTATCTTCCCACGTATTAATTAACCATAAATAAGATATCCAGGCATTAATATTTTGAGGATCATGTCGTAAAAGCTCTTGAAATCCTTGCTTCGCTTTTATTCGTTCATCCATTAAACCATAATTCCAAGAGATCCCATGCAGTACAATAGATTCATCATAACCGAGGTCATTTAAACGTTCATAGCAAAAAAGAGCACAAGAAAACAAGTTCTTTTCCTCAAATTCTAAAGCTAACGAAAGTAGTAACTGTTCAGAATCAAATCCATGCACAGCTTGATACCATGTCTCCATTGCTAACGTTTTTTCCCCTGCATCCATATAAGATTTTCCTAACCAATAATACGCCTCTCCATCACCTTCGCCAGCTTGGATAACCTCTTTGAAATATTGTTGTGCTTGGTTTGGCATTTTTAACAACAAATAACAGATGCCTAAATTATACACTACATCAGGATTAAATTGGAGTTGTTCCGCTTTTTCAAAATAAGATATAGCTTGTTCCACATCATCTTCTTTTCCAGCCTGTAAGCCTAAACCTAAAAAAGCATAGTGCTTTTCTAACGGGTCATTACTACGATGTACTACGTTTAAGAAATGTTCCTTTGATAACGTGAGATTATTAATATACAAATAACTAAAGGCTAAATATAAATACACTCTGGATGAGTGCTCTGTATGTTCCAATTCAGCATGTAACACCTCTATAGCTTTTGAGTATAAACCTATATGAAAATAATTAATTCCTTGTAGATTTTCCTCTTTTTTATTAAAAGAAAGTGGTGTAGATGTTAGGAGTTTTTCTTTTACCTCATCTAAAAGTTCTAATTGCTCACTCCATTGTTCAAGAATTTTATCATTTTGTTCTGCTAACTCATCTATCCAATATTGCTTCTCTTCATTTGATAATGTATCATGATTTTCTAACAACCATTCTGATATGGACTTCCATTTAGATGAAAACAAAACAATCCCCCCTTAACGTTGTCATACATACAGTGTCCAACGAAGGAGGGATCGCTATTCAATTTCTACCAAATATATTTACTTAACTGTAGAAGCAGGTTCTGTTCCAATCATTTCTATAATTTCATTTTGATCATTCGTAATAGCAACTTTAGGTATATGATGAATACACTGATCCTCTTCCACCCATTTATAAGATATGATAATTACTTTATCCCCTGGTTGAACTAACCGTGCTGCTGCTCCGTTTAGACATATGGTTTTTGATCCACGACTCCCTTTTATCACGTACGTTTCAAGCCTAGCACCGTTATTGTTGTTTACAACGTGTACCTTTTCATTTTCAAGAATTCCAACAGCATTCATTAAATCCTCATCTATCGTGATACTTCCTACATAATTCAAGTTTGCTTCCGTCACAGTTGCTCGGTGAATCTTTCCACTCATCATCTCTCTATACATGTTAATCCTCCTTTTAAACGGTAAATATGATGTTATCAATGAGACGAACTTTGCTATATTTTACAGCTACCGCTATAATGATTTCTCCTTGCAGTGACTGATTTTTCTCTAGAAACGGATATGTTCGTACTTCTGCATAATCAATAGTTCCTTTTAGCCTATTGGTAAGTTGTGTCAGTAGAAATTGATCTACTTCCTCCATATCTCTATATTGATTCAACGCTCTTTCTTTTGTATCTGTTAATATCTCGTATATGGTTGGAGCTTCTTTCCTTTCCTCCCAGGTGAGGTTTACATTACGTGAGCTTTTAGCTAAACCATCTTCTTCTCGTACCGTTGCTCCTCTTACAACCTTTACATCTAGGTGGTAATCCATTACAAGTCTTTCTATTACGGCCACCTGCTGAGCATCTTTCATTCCAAAATAAGCACGATCAGGGGAGGTAATTCCAAATAATTTCATTACAACAGTAGCCACCCCATCAAAATGACCTGGTCTACTTGCACCGCACAATACATCTGTTCCTGATTGTACTTTTAGTATAGCACTCATTTTCGTAGGGTACATTTCTGTGACAGTCGGATGAAATAATACATCTACACCATTTTCTTTTGCTAAAAAAGAGTCCCGGTCTATATCTCGCGGATATTGCTCAAAATCCTCCCCTTCTCCAAACTGAAGAGGATTCACAAAAACACTAATAATAACAACATCATTTTCTTTTTTAGCCTGTTGTATTAAGGATAAATGTCCCTCATGTAAATATCCCATTGTTGGAACAAAACCAATCGTTTTTCCTGCTTTTTTCTTTTCCTGTATCCAGTTTTTTATGGAAGATATTTCTGTAAAAAAGTGCACGTTACTTTCCTCCATACAATTTTTGTGTTGTATTATTAATTGCTGTTTGAAAACTATGCTTTTCTTCTGGGAAATCCCCTTTTTTTACATCTTCTTGAAAGGAACGAATAGATTCCCTTATTACATCTGACACATTCGCATATTTCTTTACAAATTTAGGCACATACCCTTGTGTATAGCCGATAACATCATGAAATACAAGGACTTGACCATCTGTAAATTTCCCTGCTCCTATACCTATCACAGGTATGGACAAAGATTCGGTTATTTCTTTTGCAAGAGTCTCTGGAACACATTCTAAAACGAGCATACATGCTCCCGCTTCCTCAGCATTCTTAGATTCTTCCAGTAATTTCTTGGCATCTTCTTCGCTTTTTCCTTGGACACGATATCCACCTATAACACCAACTGACTGTGGTGTTAAACCTAAATGGGAAACAACAGGTACTCCTGCAGCAACAAGTTTTTTCGTAGTTTCAAATACTTCATCACTACCTTCTAACTTAACGGCATGAGCCCCTCCTACTTGCATTAATCTCTTAGCATGATGAAACGTTTCAGAGATCGAGCCATGATAAGTTAAAAAAGGCATATCTACTAAAATAAAAGTATCTTTTGCCCCACGCCCAACTGCTTTTGCATGGTGAATCATATCGTCCATAGTAACAGGAATCGTAGAGTCATATCCTAACACGACCATTCCAACGGAGTCACCGACTAAAATAACATCAATCCCTGCAGTTTCTGCGAGCTTTGCACTAGGAGCATCGTATGCTGTAATCATAGATATTCTTTCTTTATTCTGTTTCATTTTTTGGAATTCCAATGTTGTTTTCAAACGAATCTCTCCTTTCATATTTCTGAGATAAAGGGAGACTTAGATGAACGAACTGACCCGCTTATATCAGGAAAAACCTTCTTCCTGAGTGGAAGAAGGTTAGTTTAGCTCGTTCGGAAATAAAGGGCAAACTATCCCCTTTATTGCTGTCAAACCCTCTGTCCCAGTCCCTTTGGATCAAGGCAGAATTATCAATTTATAAAGGATGCAAAATTTGGTACAGTTCCTAAGGATACTGCCCACTATTGTTAGTATATCAGATTATGTACCTTCTTTGTTAAGAGTTTGCAAATTGTATATCTCCAGATATAATTCGCTGATCCACTCCATCTTGATCAGTGACAATTAAAACTCCGTCCTCATCTATCCCTTTGGCTATACCTACAATAACTTCCCTCATTGTATGTATATTAACTCTCTTTCCAATCGTCATAGAATGAAGTTCCCAAAGTGGCTTGATGAATAAAAAACCTTTTTCTAAATATACCTGATACAACCATTCGAATTCTTTGACAATTTGAACAATCATTTCTGTTCGATTATAGAGTTTCCTACTTTCTATTGATAGTGATGTGGCTATTTCACTTAATTCCTCTGGAAACTCTTGCTGGTTAACATTTAAGCCTATTCCAATTACAACAGATTTAATTCTATCAGGATCTGCCTGCATTTCCGTTAGAATGCCCGATACTTTCTTGCCATTTAACAAGATATCGTTAGGCCATTTTATTTTTCCTTCTAAGTTAGTAACGTTTGTAATTGCACGAACCACAGCAACGGCCATTACTAGTGTTAACTGTGGAGCATGTCTAATTTCTATCTCTGGTTGTAAAATGAGACTCATCCATACTCCTGTATTTTCTGGAGAATGCCAAGACCTCCCTAATCGACCTTTGCCACCAGTTTGTTCGTTAGCGACAACTATTGTTCCAGATTGAATTCCTTCATTTATTAACTTATTTGCTATCGTTTGCGTAGAGTCAACCACCGTTTCATATACAACACGTTGAAACATCGAATCTACTTGTAATCGTGAAGAGATAGCATGCTCTGAAACATTATTAATTTCTCCTGTTAACTTGTACCCCTTATTGGATACAGCAACAATTTCATACCCTTCTTTACGAAGGGCATCAATATGTTTCCAGACCATCGTTCTACTGCAAGACAATGTATTACTAATTTTTTCTCCAGAAACAAATTCATCCGCTTCTCTTAAGACTTGAAGTACCTTCGCTTTCATTCTATATCTTCCTTTACCCATTCATATATTTCCCTTTGATTATTAGAAAGTTCTCTTAAGACAATTTTTCTTTCAATCCTCTTTAGTGTTTCACCGACCCATTTTCCTTGATTATTAGGAAACCAACGTACAATATCATTGCCAGATATGCATACATCATGAAAGGAATGTATAGGTAATATTTCGTATCGTTTTAGTAATATATCAGTCTCGATTCTTTTCTCTAATAGCACTGCTGCTATTTTTTCTGCTGAGATAATATTATTTTTACCTAATTGATATAAAACATAGTCATCCCATGGAGTAACCATCCGTTTATGTACAGCCTTCATTATACTCTCTACTTTTTTTATTACATCCTTCGACCTTTTCATGGAAGTTAACGCCGAAACAGTCTCTTCTATATTTGGAGAATAGGTTAAGATTGCCCACCACTCTTCCTTTCCTTCTAATTCAAGTTCAAATTTATAATCAAGTAGGTACTGTTTCATTGGTTCGAATGGAAAAATATAAGGCATGTGGAAAAGTAACTCGTGTTTTAAAAGGAAATGAACATTAGGCTTTGTTATTTTATTCGTCACCATCTTCTCTATCTCTCCTGCTATTCTTTCAATAGCTGGCTGTGATAATAAAGAAGCATGTTGTTTTATCCACTCGTTTGTTTGATTATGTAAGGAAAAATCTAATGTAATACACAAACGTAGACCTCTTAATAATCGTAAAGGGTCTTCCAAAAAACGCTCGGGTGACTCCACAACGTAGAGAGTTCTTTCCTTAATATGTTCTGTACCAAGGAGAGGATCGATAATCGTTCCATCTGCATCCATTGCTATGGCATTGCAAGTAAAATCACGCAAGTGTAAATCTGTGAATAAACTAGCTTGCTCATCTTCCTTGCTTTTCCTGTATTCACTTACTTCGATTGTACTATTTACAAAAGGAATGATTACAGTACCATGTTTTATCCCAACCTCCATAGCGTTTGGAAAAAGTTGTTCAAGTTGGGCTGTTGTTGCACTCGTACATATATCAATATCATGAAAAGGACGCTGTAAAACGTAATCCCTTACCGCGCCCCCTACAATATATGCATCATATCCTGCTTCATAAAGTTTTGACAGTACAGCATGAGCAGCTTTATCACGTATCACTTTTTTCCACCTACTTATGTAAAGCTCGTTCGTAAACCTTTTCAAATTGCTGCACTATTTTTTCTTGGTGAAACTCCACTGTAGCTGTGTAAAGTGCAGCTTCAGAAAGACGTTTGTGCATAGTTGGGTCTGTTAGTATCTTTAAAGCGTGGTCTGCTATGTTATCAATATCTCCAAGCTCACAGATGAAACCATTTTTCCCATGATCAATTACTTCTGGTATTCCTCCAATATTTGTTCCTATAACAGGAATCCCACAAGCCATTGCTTCTAAAATAACGAGACCAAAACTTTCCTTTTCAGAAAGAAGTAAAGCAAGGTCACTCATCGACAATAAATCAGCTACTCGCTTTTGATTTCCTAAGTAAAGTATTTTATCATCAATCCCTAACTTTCTTGCCAACTCTCTAACAATGGGAAGGTCGGGGCCTTCTCCAATTAATATCAATTTACAGTCTATTTCCTGTTGGATTTGATGAAATGCCTTAATCACATCAGGAACTCTTTTCACTTTACGAAAATTAGATACATGAGAAATTACCTTTTCATGACTTTTTATTCCATATTCCTTTTTTAATAATTCGGTATTTCTTGGAAAATATGTTCTATGGTCAACAAAATTGTATATGGTTTCAATCTTAGCCTCTGTATGTAATAATTCCTTTGTTTGACGAATTAAATCATTTGAAACAGCTGTCACTTCATCAGAACGTTCTATTCCAAATCTAATCACATCAGATAAGGATGGATCATAACCGAGAACAGTTATGTCCGTACCGTGAAGCGTTGTTACAACCTTTAGATGATTTCCTACCATTTCTTTTGCAAGAAAAGCACTAATCGCATGTGGTACGGCGTAATGTACATGTAAAATGTCTAGTTTCTCTCTTTTAGCTACTTCCGCCATCTTACTCGCTAGTGCAATGTCGTAAGGTGGATAGCGAAACACGGAATATTGATTTACTTCTACTTCATGAAAATAAATGTTTGCTTCGCAACCATCTAATCGAAAAGGAACGCTTGATGTAATGAAATGTACTTGATGACCCTTTTCTGCTAACGCTTTCCCAAGTTCTGTTGCAATTACCCCTGAACCTCCTACGGTAGGGTAACATGTTATGCCTATTTTATATGTCATTTTTACTCTCCCATAATTCTTGAAATCAACATAGGTTTTTCAGAAATAAAACCTTCACCAAAGGGAACTCCAACTTCATTACCTATAATACTTTCTCTCCCTTTTAAACGTTCTAAAAAACCGTCATTTAATGGTGTATTAACCGTACTTTCATTTTGATAAAACTGACTTTCAAAACATGTTAAAGCTTGAATTTTCGTATCAATAAACTCACTAATATCAATAATAAAATCAGGTCGAACATACCCATTTATTTGATAGTAATATACATTCTTTGGTCTCCACGCATTGTACTCGTAGCTAGTTAGATAATTTCTTATTCCTGAAGAAAATGCAGCCTCTTTTACAATTCTTCCACAATGGCCATGATCTGGATGTCGATCTTCTCCATTTGGTGCAAAAACAATTTTTGGTTTATATTGACGAAATATCTTGACTAATGATTGGATACATTCCTCTTGTGAAGAATGTAATCCTCTATCTGGAAACCCTAATTGAATTCTTTTTGTAACTTGTAGAACAGAGGCTGCTGCCTCTGCTTCCATTTGTCTTTGTTCTACAGTTCCATTAGAAGATAACTCCGCCTTCGTTAAATTTACAATTCCTGTTTTATACCCCTGTGATGCTAGCTTAGCCAACGTTCCACCCATCCCTATCTCTACATCATCAGGATGGGCTCCAACTGCAAGTATATCTAACGAATTCATGATTGATCCTCAGATTTCCCTTTCACAATTTCTCTCCATTGAAAATCACCACGTTCTAGTCCACGGAGTAAGATTTCTGCTGTTGCCATATTGGTCGCTAAAGGAATACTATAAACATCACATAAACGGATTAATGCTGTGATATCAGGCTCATGTGGCTGGGCAGTTAATGGATCTTTAAAGAAAATGACACAATCCATCTCATTTTCTGCTATTCTTGCACCAATTTGCTGATCGCCACCAAGAGGTCCAGATTGAAAACGATGCACCACTAGAGATGTAGCCTCCATAATCCGTTGACCTGTGGTACCTGTTGTAAATAAATTATGCTCTGATAAAACCTTCTCGTAAGCTGTTACAAACTGTACAATATCATTTTTCTTTTTATCATGTGCTATAAATGCAATATTCATCGTACTTTCCTCCCCAGAAAATAATCTATTCCATAATATGTTCTAAGCCATACACTAACACGTCTAACTTCATTACCGTTTCACAAGCCAGTTTTATACCAGGCATAAAGGATGTTCGATTTAAAGAATCATGACGAAGTTTTAATGTTTGTCCTTCTCCTCCAAAAATTACTTCCTGATGTGCTACTAATCCAGGTAGTCGGACACTATGAATTCGTAAACCATCGTAATCTGCACCTCTTGCTCCCTTTAGTTGTTCTTCTTCATCAGGATGTCCTTGCTTCATGGATTGTCTTACTTCAGTAATCATTTGTGCTGTTTTAACTGCCGTTCCAGAAGGAGCATCAAGCTTACGATCGTGATGTTGTTCAATGATCTCTACGTGGGGCATATAACGAGCCGCCATTTGTGAAAATTTCATCATTAATATAGCTCCAATTGCAAAGTTTGGTGCTATAATGGCCCCAATTTGTTTCGATTGTGCTATATCTGAAAGCTCTTTTACATCTTCTTCAGTAAATCCTGTTGTACCGACTACCGGTCGTACGCCATTGTCAAATGCAGCTAGCATATGTTTCTTACCAGCTTTCGGTGAAGTTAAATCAATCAAAATATCACATTTCGTTTGTTGTAAACATTCGGTAATATTTTCATATATTTGGACATCAAGGGGCTCCATATCGGGAACCTCTTTCATCTTTAAACCATCGTGCTCTATATCTACAACTCCGACTAATTGAAAATTCGAATCAGCATGTACCATCTTGACAGCTTCACGCCCCATGTTCCCTCGAGGTCCTGCTATAACTATTTTTAACATTTTTCACTTACTCCTTTTTTACAATTTTTTAGACTCTGTTACACGGTGATATAGATTTTCACTCCAGGTTGCTCACTTTCCTAGGGCGAACTGCAAGCCTCTTGATAACTTGGTCGTTATCTCCCAGCGTGGTCTAGCAGCTTCCTTAAAAATCAACATAACACAAATATCAACATTGTCCTTTAACAGCCATTTTATAAAACGTTAAGTACTACAGTTAATTGAATACTTAAAAAATCAAAATGATCCTTCTTAATCTTGTTTTTATGTAATCATCTACTCATTTTACACAGAATGTAGAATGTAGTACCTTTCAATTTTACTCTTCATCACCTTCTATTACAAACATTCTCTATCCACTACATGTTACTGAAAACTTGCTAATTTGACAATTATTATTTGCTCTAAATTACATCTAATTTGAATGACCTAAATCATTCCTTTATAATAAAGCAGTTACTGGATTTTATTGGAGGTGTTATTATGTTTGGTTCCATCAAACTAAAAAATATTCTATTTATTATTTTAGGTACAGCAATCATGTCTTTTGGTCTCGTTTATTTTAATATGGAGAATAATTTAGCTGATGGCGGTTTTACAGGCATTACCCTTATACTCTACTTTATGTTACAAATTGATCCTGCTTATTCAAACCTAGTATTAAATATACCCTTATTTTTTATAGGTTGGAAGGTGTTAGGAAGAAATGTCTTTATCTATACGATTATAGGTACTATTTCCGTTTCAGTATTCTTGTGGCTTTTTCAAAGATATCCTGTTATTTCTCTACCACTTTATGATGATTTAACATTAGCTGCTTTGTTTGCTGGGGTGTTTATCGGAGTGGGGCTAGGAATAGTGTTTCGTTTTGGAGGAACAACCGGTGGAGTTGATATTATTGCTAAGCTTGGCTTTAAATATTTGGGTTGGAGTATGGGAAAAACAATGTTCGTTTTCGATGCCATTGTTATAACTACTTCCTTAATATATCTAAATTATCGGGAAGCAATGTACACACTAGTAGCTGTTTTTGTAGCAGCAAAAGTTATTGATTTTATGCAACAAGGAGCATATTCAGGTAAAGCAGCAATGATCGTGTCCGATCATGTTGGAGATATTGCAAAATCAATACTAAAGGAAATGGATCGTGGCGCTACAATTCTTCAAGGAAGAGGTAGCTTTACTGGAATGGATAAAGAAGTACTATATTGTGTTGTAGGGAGAAATGAAACAGTACGGCTAAAAAGTCTAATTGCAAAAGTAGATCCTCATGCTTTTGTAACACTTGGAGACGTCCAAGATGTAATGGGCGAAGGCTTTACCTTCGATGAGTTTAAGCGACCAATAAGGGATTGATCTTTATTATGAAACTCCTCTAGGAAAGCGAATGGGCTTAAACGAATGAAATAGAATTCTTCAAAGTTGGCATTACTACAAGTCTGATACACCTATTTTCAGGGTAGACATACTAAAAAGAACTTGAGATATGGAGATCACTTCTCAAGTTCTTATCTATTTTCTAACTTAATTAGAATACCTTAGTCTCTGTTCATTGCAAGATACATTAGAATGAATCGAACTAGTTCCATCACTGCTACTAATGCCGCAGCAACATAAGTTAACGCAGCCGCATTTAATACTTTCTTCGTTTCTCGTTCCTCATCATTACGAATTACACCTACAGAAACAACCTGTTCCATTGCACGATTAGAAGCATTAAACTCTACAGGGAGTGTAACTACCTGGAACAACACTGCAGCAGACATAAAGATGATACCAAAAAGCATCATTCCAGAAGCTTGTAGTAAAATACCAGCTAAAATTAAAAAGAATGAAATATTCGATCCAAAATTAGCAATTGGAACTAATGCATGACGAAAACGCAAAAATGCATAGCCCTCAGCGTCTTGCATCGCATGCCCTACCTCATGGGCTGCCACAGCTGCTCCTGCTATGGAATTGCCATAATAATTGTGCTCCGATAAGCGTACTGCTTTATTTCTTGGATCATAATGATCCGTTAACTGACCTTTTACAGGTTCAACTGTCACATCATATAACCCATTATCATTTAAAATTTTTCGTGCTACTTGTGCACCAGTCATTCCTGAAGATGATGCAATCTGTGAATATTTACTATACGCACTCTTCACTCTCGACTGGGCCCATAATGGTATAATCAACAAAAGGGCAATATAGATAAGATAGCCACCCAATGACTCAAACATCGTGTATTCCTCCTACGGAAACATTATTCAATATATTCATATATCATTTTATTAAAAGCTATAAATACTGTCAACGAAAGTAACTCTCAAACGTCAACCCCTTTTTTTTCTATAGCGCTGTATTTCTCTTTCTTTTTCACCTTTATATTTTTTCCAACCCGCATAGGTTAAACCAAGTAAAATAGAACCACCTATTGTCAACATAACCCAAATTAATGAAGGATCCGATACTTCTTCCTTTTCTTCATCATATATCGATTGAATTTGAACTTCCAAAGAATCCATGTGCTCTAACATCATTTTCGTGCTTTTAGATGTTCCTTGCACTTGTTCTAAGTACTTAATATGTGCTTCTAACTTTTGAAATATTTCATATGGTAAACTAACTGACCATGCTGGACGAACAATTTCATAAGAGCGAATAAACTCGCTATAAGCTTTATGAAACGTCTGTCCATTCCCATCACTGACAGCCTTTTTCATATCTTCAATAGGCTTCATAACGGAGATTTCCGTTTTTTTCCATAGAGGTTCCTGTGAAGGTTCATATACATCTACTAAAATTCTCAATTTCGATGCCTTTCGAACACGGTCCTGATGCGATAGAGAAACACTCGTTGTTGCTTCTTCTACCTCTTCATATACTGATGTTATGACATGCAGTTCTGACATCGTTATGTTATGGTCTGTCGCTCGTATAGAAAGAAACTGGTTGGAAAACTGATGCAATAATTGCTTTGCCTCTCCGTATTTCCCCTCTTTTACATAACGTAAAATCGTATCACTTGAATGGTTTAAATCTCGCCATAATTCTTTATTGTTCTCCATTTCATCAGCATGTCCTATATGAAACGGCAAAACGATCAGGATAGAAAGTACTACTATTATTTTTAATAATCTTTCCGCCATGCTTGTCCCTCCTCCAGTTCATACTTAATCGTATGAAGAGAAGGACAAGAGTAGACCTGAAAGATTTCAATAGATAAAAAAAGATGTTAAACGATATACCGTTTTATCATTTTCGAATTTAAAATATAAACTGTTCCTAAAGAGAAAATGCTCAACCAAAATGTAAAATATGCTACTTCTTGTATAAAGCTTGATAATGTGCTATGTACCCATGGGTGCATACCATAGATATAGTCAATAACATCATTATGTAATGTCCATATTGCAACCACCACTAAGTGCCATGGTTTGATTCGATAATAAGGTGCGTATAGTAACCCTTGAACTGCCATCCCCAAATGGGAAACAATTAACATATAGTGAGTCCAATATAATTCTGCTCCATAAAATGTTGGGACGATAATGAGTACTACTGCCCAAACACCGTATTTTAGTAACGTGACGGAAGCAAATGCTTCGAGTAATGGCCAATTCTTACCTAATATAAATGCTATTAAAACAAAGCAAAAAAACAAGCTTGCTGTGGGACTATCTGGTACGAAAAGTAAGAATTTTGGTGGTGTTATTGCTATTTGAGAATCATACCAAATATATCCATAGATTGTTCCACCAATATTAATTATTAATAGGAGAACTAAAAATAATCTGTTTTTTAATAATTGAAATCCTGCTTCGATCATTTGCATCTTCCTTATATGTTTTTTAACTGATCTACCCTGAAAATACGTCTCTCAATTAGTAGGTAACTTATCTAGTATTACTAACTTTGTTGTTTAATATTCCATTCGCTGCTGCGCACTCCCTTTCCTGTGGGGAGTTGCCGAGCCTTCTGCACTCCTTCGTCGCACCTAAGTCTCGCCTCTACTCTACTTCCCACTGGAGTTCGTGGACTTACGCTTATTCCATATAAAGTTGATGTTACTTAATCATCTAATAATGTATTTTCATCCGCCATAGTGTAAATTTTACTCTTATCGACCAACTAGTGAAAGCTGTTAGAAAAAGCTGACTGATGAGTCTCAGTCAGCTTCACTTATATAATTACTCGTCACCTTCATCGCCTGGTGTTTGTCCGTCATTGGCAATAAACGCAGCTAAAATTTCTAGTTCCTCGTCCGTACCATCGAATAATCCACCTGGCATCATTCCGTTTTCCGAACCTTCTACGATGATTTTAAGTACCTCTTCTTTTGTGTATTCACTTTCAAACAAAGGTGGCGCTCCAGCTCCGCCTAACATGTCTCCACCATGACATTGGATACAGGATGCTTGATTTTGATAGATAGCATAAGCTTCGGCTGTTTCATCTACATCCCATTGATCTGTATCTACGATTGCCCCTTGTTGAGCAGCCGCTTCCCAATCATGTTCATCTACAGATTCCCATGTAAGGAAGATAACAGAAACAACTGCTAATAACATAATTCCTGTAGCAATAGGACGTTTTACTGGTCTACGTTCAGGACCAGTATCTAACCATGGAGCTAAAAGTAATGCCCCAAACGCAATACCTGGGATAACTACTGCCCCAATAACAGTAAAATCACCAGCAGCATATTGATATTTTAACAATTGATATAAAAATAAGAAATACCAGTCAGGTAATGGTATGTAACCAGAATCTGTTGGATCTGCCATACGCTCTAATGGTGCAGGGTGCGCTACAGTTAAACATAGGTACCCTATTAAAAAGACGGCCCCAACCATCCATTCACGCAGCAGAAAGTTCGGCCAAAATGCTTCCGTTTTACCTGGGTATTCGGAATAATCTTTTGGTATGTTTTTCATTCGATGTTCTTTTGCTTTTACACGGGAATCCCCTACGAATTTCATACCTTTTCCGCGATGCATAGCTTTCCCTCCTTTTCAACCGAACCTTACAATGGTCCCGAAATACCTTGTTTACGAATCATATAAAAGTGTGCCCCAAGAAGTCCTAAAAGAGCTCCAGGCAAGAAAAATACATGAATCGCGAAAAAACGAGTCAATGTTTGAGCACCAATAATTTCTCCACCAGCTAATAATGCCTTTGCAAATCCACCAATGACTGGTGCAGCCTCTGCAATCTCTAATCCTACTACTGTTGCGAAATACGCTTTCATATCCCAAGGTAGTAAGTAGCCTGTGAATCCTAATCCCAACATTACGAAGAAAATAAGAACTCCAACAACCCAATTTAATTCTCTAGGCTTTTTATAAGAACCTGTAAAGAATACTCGTAACGTATGTAAAAACATCATTACGATAACCAAACTAGCTCCCCAATGGTGCATACCTCTTACGATAACACCGTGAGTTACTTCATTTTGTAAAAAATAAACAGATTCATATGCATGAATAATATCTGGAACGTAATACATTGTTAAAAACATTCCTGATAATATTTGAATGACTACAACGAAAAATGTTAAGCCACCAAAGCAATATACAAATGCTGAGAAATGATGGGCTGGGTTTACGTGTTCAGGTACCTCGTGGTCTGCTATATCACGCCACATAGGAGTAATATCTAATCGTTCATCAACCCAATCATATAATTTCTGTAACATCCGCTCATGTCCCCCCTTCTAACTACTTTATACTGTTCTACGTTGAATTGTTCTACCTAAAAAAATAGCACCATCACGAACTTCATGTTCATAAATATCCAACGGTCTTGTTGGTGGTGTGTTATCAACATTTTGACCACTCTTTTCAAATCGCCCTAAGTGACAAGGACAAAAGAATTGATTTGGGTGATCTTCATTTGTATCCCAGCCCACTGTACAGCCTAAATGTGTACAGACTGGTGAAAGGGCAATAATCTCATTACCTTCTTTATAAATCCAAGCAGTTCTGGATTGTTCTGATGTATACCAAGCATCTTCCACTTCAACTTTGAAGTCAAAGCGTTGTGGCTCATCTGTTAATTCATCTTCCATAGCAACTTGTACGAAATCAGTATCTCCGCCAACTTCAAGAGCCGGATCCAACGCAAAACGTACCATTGGACTGATCATACCAGCAGCCATAAAACCACCTACACCCATTAACGTATAAGATAAAAATTGCCGTCTAGACACTTTATGTTCTTTCTCGCTCACGACCTTCCCTCCTCACTTCAAATTCTACTAACATCACAAAAAAGGATACTAAGACATACTCATGATAGCCCAAAATTTCACATAATGTCAACAATTCTATTTGTATAATAATTTTTGTTTTCTTAAAATCTTTTTTTACCGTTAAAATAACTATCTCTCGTTTGGTTCTTCCTGCCATTTATTAGTTACTAATGGTAAAATTTGTTTTAATTGCTGATTAATAATTTCTTTTGCATATGTATCATCCATAGATTCTAGAGATAGGGATGGAACCCAAACGAGCATGTCAGGAATATCTCGCTCTACTTTTTTCCAATCAACATCAGATGTTACATATATGATGTGTTTAAAGCCATTGTTAAAAAAATGTTTATCCCATTCTCTTAGTCTGTTTAGTTTTTCCTGTTCATTTTCAGATGTTAAGTATGTAAAGGGAGCAATTTGAAATACCCTTCCTTTAAATTGTCTTTCTAGTTCCTCTACGAGAATGGATGTAAATTCTCCCATGGATATTTTCCCTTTTGGATCACTTTCCCAATTTAACGGAATTAAAGGGATGATTGCAGTATCTACATATTCTTTGGAACTTAAATACAAGTCCATGTCTTTTGCTGACCACTTCAAGAAAATTCCTCCTTTTACTTATGACCATTTCCCTAATTATTATACTCTTGTTTTCTTAGGATATATAATATTTTGATTCGATAGTTGATATATTTAGTGTCTACCCTGAAAATACACTTATCATTAAATGAATAACTTATCTAGTATTACTTACTCTGTTGGTTTGTATTCCATTCGCTCCAGTCCACTCCT
Source organism: Evansella sp. AB-rgal1 (assembly GCF_041820985.1). Lineage (NCBI taxonomy): Bacteria > Bacillati > Bacillota > Bacilli > Caryophanales > Bacillaceae > Evansella > Evansella sp. AB-rgal1. Next base: position 188,051 of record NZ_JBGUAU010000002.1, on the reverse strand, counting down.
TTCCTGTGGGGAGTTGCCGAGCTACCTCCGTGACTACGTCGCTACGGTGTCTCGCCTCTACTCTACTTCCCACTGGAGTTCGTGAACTTGCGCTCATTGCATATAAAATAAATGATACTAATATACTTCTCAGCGTAATTCATCCCCCATGGAGCAGATTTTCACTTGCGTGGAGGTCTACCCTGAAAATACGCGAATTAGCGGTAGTCAAACTTATCCAGTATTACTAACTTTGTTGGTTTTTATTCCATTCACTTCAGCCCACTCGCTGTCCTGTGGGGAGCTGGCGAGCCGTCCTCGAGCTAAAGCTCTGCGGGGTCTCGCCCCTGCTCTACTTCCCACTGGAGTCTCGGGGCTTACGTTCATTACAAATTAGTCAGGGTACTAAAACTAATTCCCAGCGTATTTTCATCCTCCATGGTGTAAATATTCACTTACATGGGTGTCTACCCTGAAAAAACCGGTTACCAAGCGGAATTAAACTATATAGTATTATCACTAACTTTGATAGTTTGTATTCCTTTCGTTTCAGCCCATCGCGTTTCACCCAAGGGTAAAGTGCGACATCGTTCATTCTTAACGGGGGTCTTCTATGCTAGTTGCCGAGAGAACGTTATAGTTTTATTCAGGATTCTGTCATTACATATATTTTAAAATCCATCTGTAGTTCTGCTGCACCAAAAGAAAAGCCCTTAAGCTTCAAAGGGCTTTTAATGCTTTATATTGATTTACTAATTCATGAAAGGTCTTTTCGTCTCCTCTAATCAAAGCTTGATCGATTTCCTTTTCTATGAGGCCTATTCGGTAAGCTTGTATAGACTCATCTAAAATCATTTCTGCTAATAAACTATGGATGTTAGCTTCGTCCTTATTAATTGGTAGATAAGGGTTTTCCTCTAACACAGCCACATATTGAGGAATGGATTGTTTGTTCTTAAAATTCAGTTGTACATAAATATCCTCATTGCGATTTAATCGAATGTCATGAAAGGATTTTTCTGCATCCATCGTCACGTGCTGATTTTTATGAAAGGCAAAGGGAACACTGTCCACATCGTTTGCTGATATCATTAACGCCTTTGGACAATACTCGGCCTGTTCAACAAAATGAACCCGCTCCATTAAAATATCATCACTCATGAGAAAATTTAGTAACCATGCACACTCTCGACGTTTAAGCTGATACTGATCTAAAAACCACTTTAGAAAATCACGCTTTTCCATTACTGGAACAGGATTATTCATCATTTTCCCCTCCCCCATATTATCGTTTATCACTCGAGGAAGACAGTCTATGTTGTCGTAACGACGATCTATTGACACTTTCATGATCTCTGTTTGTTTTATATATTCTACATCCAAAGAAATAATCCCTTTAAAAATATGAAAGTTCTTAATAATTTTTTTATTTCAATTTAGTATAAAGAAACCTTGGATGAAGAAATAAATAAGTACTTCCATTTATTTTCGATGAACTTAAAAAGTGGATGTACTCTAATAACTGAAGTATTCTTTTTTCAGCTATATTTCTGGGCTTGTCATAATAATATGAATCGATGTATTCTTTTATTCTTAGTATAAAACTTTCCTTCTCTATAGCATCTCCATTACCGAGAAGTTTTTCTGTCATTTCAATGATAAAAGGTAACTGTGGAATTGCTCTTCGATATAACTTCGTATAAGATCGAATCATCCTGTTTAATAACTCATTTACAGATAATCCTTGCCCTTTTTGCCATTTTTTTGTAACGATTAATTGATCTGTTTCCCGAATCCATCCTTGCTCAAAACAAAAATCATATAAAAAACTAAAACAGTCTGGGTATACTTGAAAATGTCTCCCATATCCAAATCTCCACTTTTCGTCTGGTAACAGTTCCTTTTTAGATAATTGCGATAAGATATATGTTAACTCTTTTTTATAAATTATATTATTTTTGGTAAGGGCAATTTTTTTGTCTGACACAATTTCCAAAAACCGATAAACATCGTTTACAGCGCTATAGGGTGCACTTTTGTTTTGTGGAACAATTAAAAACTCCTCTGACCAGTCTTCATACATTTTTTTATGTAACCAGCTTTGCAATTCTAATGGTAGTACCCAATAATAATTTGCATCTTGATAAATCCATCCGTTACCTTTTAAAGTTCCTACAATGTTATCAAATTCCCCACGATCATCTTTTTTCAAACATATCTTCAGTTCATCTGAGGAGATAAACTGAAGAGAGGTCCGATAACATAACTGAAGTAACAAGTGCTTCTCAGACATAGATAGTTGTTCCCAGGATTTTGTTAGCCTGTCTTTATTTAATAATGCCTTTGACAGTTCCTCCGTTACTTGCTGTCTAGAATGGGCATTACATTGGAGGTTTAATTGTTTCACTCTACTTACTAGCTCTTTTTGAGGTTGCGATAATAGAACTTGAATAAGCTTCATAATACACCTCTCTTCACATGGTATACATAGTATGTGAAGGAAATGGAAGTACTATGAATATTATTTTAATTGTTGTAAACGTTCCTCAATATCGTATCTATCTGGATGTAACAATAATAGTTTTTCATATATGGCAATCCCTTTTTCTCTTGCCCCTACTTCTAAAAAGGCTAAGGCTGCTTCTTCCAAAACCTCATCATCTTCTGAGAATTCATTCACTGCTATTTCATAGGCTTTCACTGCGTTTTCAAGATCATCTTCTTCATATAATGCCTTTGCTTTATAGCGTTCAAATAAGGGATCATATTCCCCATATTCATCCAAAAACGATAATAACTCTAGTACGCCCTCATAATCCTCTGATTGATGGAAAAACAATAATAATTCTTTTATTGCTGTTATATTTGATGGATTAATTGCAATCACTTTTTGAAGGTACTCCTTCCCTTCATCCATATTCCCAGCAGAAAACTGTGCTTTTGCCATCTCTAAATAAAGGTCTTCATTATATTCATCTTTCTTGATACCCTCTCTCAAAGTTGTAAATGCTTCTTCCAGTCGATTAAGAGAGCGAAGGGCAATAGCCAAGTATGGATATAATGTTGTATAGTTTGGATCTAATTCTTTTAATTTAGTTAGTTGTTTAACTGAAGTTTCATAATCCTCTACTTGTAGTGCAGTATAGCCATATCCGAATAACCCATCTAAATCCTCTTTATGAGATAACCCTTGTTCATAGTATGTTATTGCTTCTTCAAATTCTCCTGTCGTACTATAAGCTTCCGCTAATCGAAGATACGGGTTTATGTGAAGAGATTCATCCTTCAGTAGGTCACCTTGATGAATTACTTTTTTGAAATAAGGGATTGATTTACTATAATCACCTCTATTTAAATAAAACTCACCTAATCCAAATTGTAATATAGGTTCATTTGGGGTTATCTCCGTTGCAAGCAAGAGTTTCTGTTCAGCTACCTCGTCTAACCCCTGACTCTGATAGATATCAGCAAGGAGCAATTGAGCTTGTACAAACGCTTGATCACCTTTTTTTATTTCTAATAACATTTCAATTGCCTCTTCTTCTTTTCCCATTTCACTATAGCATTCAGCTGCAAATACAAACAATTCACCGTGATCAGGATAGGTAAACATAAGGTCTTCAAGTAAAATCAATGCTCGATCAATTAAACCTAATTCATAATATATCTCACTTATGGTTCTTTTTTCTTCATCGCTTCCTATCCTACTTATTTCATTCAATTTTTCAAGACCTAACTCATGGTTACCTGCTTCTATTATTGAAATTGCCTCTTGCAATGATTTATTCATTATTATCCCTCCAAAATTATACCTTTCCCATTATTTTAACGAACTAAAAAGAGGAGTCAACTAAAGACCCCTCTACTTTTACTCGTCGTATCGATTTATATCCTCAATAGGTATGAATTTCCCAGGTATCAATGTCGTCAATTCTTGACCTTTTGATTGCTCGAGATCCCATTTCGTTCCCCATTTCACCACGTTTCCTTTCAACACAATGATATCCGGGAAATTAATATTCCTTACTCTCCGAATACCAGTCTGGTACATTACATAGTCTGCATCACTACCGTTCACAAGAGAGCCTTTTTTAGGAAACAGACCAATCCGTTTAGCTAACAGTTCCTTGATTTCTTCTCCTTCTGATGGAAAACCAAAGTAAGAATTTATCCGTTTTTTTCCCACGATAGTACGCCACTGTTCTAACATTTGCTTTTTCTTCTGAGAAGATTTTACGTTTGATGAAGGCACACATACGAGGAGAGTTTTTCTAGGAAACATAGAACCTGTGATTGAATTCCAATGTGTAGAAATAATTTCATCTACTGAATCAGCTTGGAAAAATATTATCGGTATATTCTCCATTTTTACTTTTCTCGCAAGTGACTCAGAAAGTTTATTCAGTGGAATTTTCACTGCATGAACATAATCAATAGGACAAGTTTTTAATGCATCTCTGCTTCGTTTCAACTTTTTTGTTAACTCACTTTCATAATTCAAAGAAATCATTTGAACAAAGCTTGTATAGCCATATAAAAGAAGTCGTTTAATATAGGAGTCTCCGTTTCCCTCTATAAATGCAGATACTGCATTCTCGTCTATAGTTACTTTTCCTGGATATAGTTCAAAATTTGTTGTAGCTACTTCATATATACCTGACCGTTCATTTGGTAATTCTGAGTATCGAACTCGTCCATGATCAATCCATAGAGTTCTAAATATCTTGGAGTTTTCATCAAAAACATTCACCATATATTTCATAAAACTCCCCTCCCCTCTAATACAAGCTATGAGGGAAGAAGAGTTTTTATGTTATACCTGCTTTAACTTATTTAAATCCTCAAAGAAATTAGGGTAAGATACAGCGATCGCTTCTGAATCTTTAATAGAAATCGTATCCTTTGCTATTAATCCACATAAAGCCATCGACATTCCAATACGATGATCTCCAAAGCTTTGAGTTAAGCCACCATGTAAAGGTGTAGGACCAACAATTTTCATCCCATCTTCCGTAGCTTCTATATTTGCTCCTAGGGCTTTTAATTGATCTACCATCGTATCGATTCGATTCGTTTCCTTTACCTTTAATTCTTCCGCATCCTTAATAATCGTTACACCATGTGCTTGTGTAGCTAATACAGCAATTGCAGGGATTTCGTCGATTAATCTAGGTATTATTTCTCCACCGATAGTAATTCCTTTCAAACTACTTGTTTTCACCTTAAGTGTTGCAACTGGTTCTTTTCCAAATAGAGTTTCGTCGACAATTTCAAGGTCTGCACCCATTTCTTGTAACACATCAATAATCCCAGTTCTCGTAGGGTTAATGCCTACATTAGTTAATGTAACCTCACTATTTGGAACGATTGCAGCTGCTACTAACATGAATGCAGCAGATGAAATATCTCCTGGTACTGATATATTTGTTCCTTTTAACGTTTGACCACCCATAATAGATACAGTTTCATTATCTACTCTTACTTCTACTCCAAAAGCCTCTAGCATTCGTTCTGTATGATCTCTTGAGCGATATGGTTCTGTAACAGTGGTTTCACCTTTGGCATTTAATCCAGCTAGAAGAATAGATGATTTAACTTGTGCACTAGCAATTGGGGATACATAGTGAACCCCTGTTAGCTGTCCTCCACGTATAAACAAAGGCGTAAAGCGACCATGATCTCTTCCATCTATCGTGGCATTCAGCATTTTCAACGGGCCCGTAACACGAGCCATCGGTCTTTTTGCAATCGAATTGTCACCAATTAAAACAGAAGAGAATGGTAAGCTCGCTAAAATTCCTGATAAGAGTCGAATCGTCGTTCCAGAATTACCTACATCTAAAACAGATGTTGGTTCTGTTAATCCGTCTATCCCTTTCCCTTCAACTATTACTGTATCACCATCTTCCGTAATTGTAACTCCTAGTTGGCGCATACATCGAATTGTACTTAGACAATCTTCCCCCGGTAAAAAGCCAGTTATTTCTGTTTTTCCTTCAGCAATCGAAGCAAACATCACTGCCCGATGTGAAATAGATTTGTCTCCTGGTATAGTTAAAGATCCATTTAAACCCTTTGTTACAGGTTCTACAACAATATTCTCCATAAACTCAACTCCTAAGGCGTTTCATATGTTTCATACATATGTTCTTTTAATACTTGCTTCGCTAATAATAAATCTTCATTAGAACGGAAGCTTAATTGAAGAACACCCATAATATCTTCTCTTGCTTCAATGATTCGTATATTAGTGATGCTTATCTTTTCTTCTGCTAAAATTCCCGTTACATCAGAAATGACACCAGGGTGGTCAGGAACATCTACATATAAATCATTAAACGGCATTAATGCACCCTTTTTACCGATTGGTAATTGATCCCTTAATGATTTTGCACCAGAAAAAAAGGAGTAAATCGCTTCTTCATCTTCGTGTTCAATAATCTGTGTAACATAATCCATCTCTTTACTCCAGCTATTTAACATTTCTAACAATATCTCTTTGTTTTCTAATAAGATGTCTCTCCACATTGCAGGGGAAGCAGATGCTATTCTCGTAATATCACGAAAACCACCAGCTGCTAATTGGGTTACAACAGGATACTCTTTGCCCAACTCCCCAGTTTGTCTCACGAGGGAAGATGCAATAATATGTGGTAAATGGCTTACCATTCCAGTAAATCTATCATGTTCTTGTGGATCCAACTCGATGAATTTTGCACTTGTACCTCTGAGCCAATTTTGTAACTGAATAACTTTCGAAGTAGGTATATCCTTCGTTGGTGTAATTATGTAAAAAGCATTTTCAAACAGACGTTCATTTGCAGCTGTAATTCCTGTTTTATGTGAACCAGCCATAGGGTGACCACCGATGAAAATCACGCCATTCTTTCCTAGCTCATTCCCTTTTTTAACTATAGACGCTTTTGTACTACCTACATCTGTAATGATACAATTATTTTTCAGAACTAATGTTTTACATTCATCTAAAATAGAAAGAGCACTTTGGACTGGAGTAGCTAATATAATTAAATCTGCTTCTAATGCAGCCTTTCTATAATCCTCCACTGCTCTATCAATAAATTGAAGGGATAAAGCAAGCTTAACAGCTTCTTTATCCACATCAAATCCTACTATGTCACATTCAGGGTGCTCTTTTTTTATGGATAGTGCTAGCGATCCCCCGATTAGGCCTAACCCTATTAATAACACTTGCTTTCTCACAAATGTACCTCCTGAATAACTACGATAATTTTGATAACACTTCAATAATTCGTTTATTTTGTTCTGATGTACCTAGTGTAATTCTTACTGATGTCGGAAAGCCTAACGCTTCCCCATTTCTTGTTATAAACCCTTGTTCAAGTAGGGTTTGAAAAATTTCGCTACCAGGCTTCTTTAAATCCATTAAAATGAAGTTTGCTTGTGAAGGATAATAGTCATAACCATTTTCTTCGCAGAACGTTTCAAAGCGTTTCATTTCTGATCTATTTTTCTCAAAACACTCTTGAACAAATGCTTGATCTTCAATTGCTTTAGAAGCTGCTCTTTGGGCAATTGTATTTGTATTAAACGGTTCTCTTCCAGGATCTATAGATCGAATTAGATCTGAGTTTGCTACACCATATCCAACACGAAGTGCAGCTAGGCCATAAGCTTTCGAAAATGTTCGTAAAATAATTAAATTTTTATACTGATTTAGTAGAGGGATGGTATTTGGATAATCCTCTGCTGCTACATATTCGTAATAAGCTTCATCACTCACTACTAGAACATGCTCAGGAACACGATGTAAGAAAGATAGAAACGCATCTTCACCCACATAAGTTCCTGAAGGGTTATTCGGATTACACACAAATACGATTTTTGTATTCTCATCAATAGCATTGAGCATTCCTTCTAAATCATGTACACCATTTACAAGAGGTACTTCCTTGATTTCTGTTCCTTCAATAACTGCATTATGTCGATATTGTGGAAAAGTAGGAGTTGCCGTTACAATATTATCTTCACTAGTTAAAATGGATCGGCATAAAATTAAAATCACTTCATCTGAGCCATTTCCAAAAATAAGGTCCGTTTCCTTTACTCCTAAATGAGCTGCTACTTTTTCTCTTAATTCTCTTGCATAACCATCTGGATAGATCGCTAAGTCCTCTAGAGACTCTTGTATTACTTGTTTTACCTTTGGTGAATAACCATACGGATTCTCATTTGATGCAAGTTTTATTACCTCTGTAAGCCCTAGCTCACGTTTTACTTCTTCAATTGGTTTTCCTGGTTGGTAAGGAACTAGTCCTACCATGGTTTGCTTTACGTTCAACTTTAATCCCTCCATCATAATAGAAAAAACATAAGCACATCTACTTGTCTACCCTAAAAATACGCGTTATCAAGCGGACTTAAACTATCAAGTATTAACAACTTTGTTTGCTGGTATTCCATTCGCTTCAGGTCCACTCCTTCCTGTGGGGAGCTGGCAAGCCTCCTCGGGCGCAAGCGCACTGCGGGGTCTCGCCTCTGCTCTATTTCCCACTGGAATTCGTAGACCTGCGCTCATTCCATATAAAGTTGATGTTACTAAAGCATCTAATAACGTGTTTTCAACTTACTTGGTGCATCGTACGTAGCGAAGTGCTTGTTCTTTTGTTACTACTCTTATCCTATTACGAAATGAGCTCTAGGACAAATTCTTTTATTTCATTTATTGCATTTTCTTTTTCGTTTTCGTCTTGTAATGCTGAACTTCTCTCTCCTATATATTTCACAAGTGCACTTCCAACGATGACTCCGTCTGATACATCAGTAAAGAATTGGACATGTTCTTTTTTGGAAATACCAAAACCGACTAAGACTGGCACGGTCGTCAGGGCTTTCACATCTTTAATAGACTGCGATAGGTTTTCTGCAAAATTCTCTCTCGTTCCAGTGACACCTAAAGATGAAACGAAGTATAAGAACCCATCACTTTCTTTGGCAATTTTTTGCAAGCGAGATTCGGAATTTAATGTAACCAAGGATATAAGCGATTTACCATATTGTTTACATAACTGTTTCACTGTATTACTTTCCTCAATTGGCAGATCAGGAATAAGAATCCCATCTATATCCGCTTCATTCATTTTCGCTAAAATTACATCTTCTCCATGCGCTAACACAGGGTTGATATAAGTAAACAATATGACTGGAATTGTTAGACCACGATGTCTTGCTTCTTTAATACTATCTATTGCTACTATAATATTCATCCCTGCTGTCCTAGCTCGATCTCCAGCAGCTTGAATAACCGGTCCATCTGCTAAAGGATCACTAAATGGAACTCCCCACTCTAAAGCATCCACTCCCGCTTCCTGAAGAGTTAAGGCAATATCGATAGAGGATTCTGCTGATGGATCTCCCGCCATGATATATGGTACAAATCGACTCTTTTTTTTCAAAAATTCTTCTGCGTGTAATCTATTCATTTTTCTCTCCTCCAAATATCCCTTGGATCGTATGAACATCTTTGTCACCACGACCAGACAAACAAACGAGTATTGACTCCTTAGGAGTAAGTTGCTTCGCTCGTTTAAAAGCATGTGCTAATGCATGTGCTGATTCAATTGCAGGTAGAATACCTTCTAGTTCACATAACGTTTTTAATGCTTCTAACGCTTCTTTATCCGTAATTGACTCATATTGAACTCTACCAATGTCTCGTAGATGGGCATGTTCAGGTCCAATACCTGGATAATCTAGACCAGCAGAAATGGAGTATGGCTCAATGATATTACCATGTTCGTCCTGTAATAAGTAGGAAAGAGACCCATGAAGTACTCCTTTTACACCTTTTGTTAATGTTGCTGCATGCTCATCTGTATCCACACCTTTACCCGCTGCCTCAACGCCAGTTAATGTAACTGATTCTTCAATAAACGGGTAAAACATACCAATTGCATTACTACCACCACCAACACAAGCAATAACCTCGTCAGGAAGATTTCCAGTATAGGATAAAAATTGTTGTTTACTCTCTCTTCCTATCACAGATTGAAATTCTCGTACCATTTTTGGATATGGATGAGGTCCTACAGCTGATCCAATTAGATAAAATGTATCATTTACATGTGTTACCCAATGGCGTATCGCTTCATTTGTTGCGTCTTTCAGTGTACGTCCTCCACTTGTTACTTGAATTACTTCTGCTCCTAATAGTCTCATACGGAAGACATTTAATTCTTGACGCTTCATGTCCTCTTCACCCATAAACACTTTACAACTTAAGCCATATCGTGCCGCAACAGTAGCTGCTGCCACCCCATGCTGTCCTGCTCCTGTTTCAGCTATAATTTGGGTTTTTCCCATTCGTTTCGCTAGAAGTGCTTGAGCAATTGCATTATTTATCTTATGTGCGCCTGTATGGTTTAGGTCTTCGCGCTTTAAAAAGATTTGTGCCCCACCTAATGTATCTGAAAGTCTTGTAGCTTTTGTTAATGGTGTGGGTCTACCCGAATAACGCTCCCATTCTTCATGAAGCTCTTTATAAAAGCTTTCATCACCTTTTACTTGTTCAAATGCTTCCTCTAATTGCTCGAGCGCAAGCATTAATGTCTCAGGAACGTATTTCCCCCCAAAAGATCCGAATCTTCCTAATGCATCAGGAGCATCATATGTTTTCTTCACTTTCGTTACCATAGCCATCAACTTCCTCTCATCTTTTTGCTCATTCGTTTCAATACCAGATGATACATCGATTCCAAGGGGAGAAAATGATAACAACTCATCGATGTTTTCTACTTTTACACCACCTGCTATAAAACACAATACTTGTTGTTTTAACGCTTCATTTGTATAGAAAGGAATTGCCTCCCAATCAAAACGCGTTCCTGTTCCTCCCCATTCCTGCTCCGTTTTCGTATCGATGACATAACCATCAGCAATACCTTGGTATGCTACCATCTCGTATACACCGTAATGTTGATGGTGAATAGTTTTAAATACCTCACATGATACTTTTTCTTTCAGTTCTGCTAGCATACTAGGCGCTTCATTTCCATGGCATTGTATTACATTCAGTGAACAATCCTCAGAAATTTGTTTCATCTTTTCTATACTTTCGTTTACAAAGACACCTACAAGCTTTTGGTGCTGTTTACAAGGTTTGGCTTCCATCCATTGTTTTACTTGTAGTGGAGAAACTTCCCTTTTACTTGGTGCAAAAATGAATCCAATAAGGTCCACATTACTGTTAACAGCTTTACAATAATCCTCATAAGATCTCATACCACAAAATTTTAGCTTCGTATTCACGTTAATGCCTCCTGAAACCAGGATGAGATAACTCGATCTTTCTTTTCTTCTATCATAAAAGCTTCCCCTACTAGAAGACCATGAACATTGTTGTTTCTTAAGAAGTCAACATCCTCGCGTGTATGAATGCCGCTTTCACTAATGAATAAAATATCCTCAGGAATATATTTTCTCAGTCTTTGTGAAGTTTCTATTTTCGTCTCAAAAGTTTTTAGATCTCGATTATTTACACCTATGATTTTTGGGTTTGTCGAGGATAGTACCTTCTCAATTTCCATTTCATCATGAACTTCCACTAGTACATCTAATTGCAGTTCTTCCGCTAATTGCATATATTCTCTAAGCTGAGAAGAATCCAATATAGCAGCAATTAATAAAATAGCATCAGCGCCAATAGCTTTTGATTCATGAATTTGTTTTTCATCAATAATAAAATCCTTTCGTAAAACAGGTAAGGTAGTATGCTTTTTAATTTGTGTTAGATACTCCTTTTTCCCTTGAAAAAATTTTTCATCCGTTAGTACTGAAACAGCATCCATTTGCAGAGTTTCATATGATTTAGCTATTGCGAGAGGGTCAAAGTTTTCTACAAGTATCCCTTTCGAAGGACTTGCTTTTTTTACCTCAGCAATTATCGCTAAATCGCGTGTTGGGTTTGTTAACGCATGATAAAATGATCTTGAATCAAACTCACTCTCTTTATTTAGATTTGTTATATATGAAAGCTCCTTTTTTTTCTGAGCAACAATTGTATCTAAAATCGTAGTCATAGTAATACCTCTCTACTTCGTTGTTTTAACTTATATAACTGGTTTAATACCGTTTCTCCTAGAGCACCTTTAGCTATACTTACACCTTCTGTAATAGAAGCAGCATGCCCATAAACATACAATGCCGCACCAGCATTTAATAATAAAATGGATTCTGCGGCTTTAGGCCCCTTTTGACGAAAGATGGATTCAATCATCTCAGCGCTCTCTTTTGGTGACTGTACTAGAATCGACTGGATATCTTCTCTTTGCAAACCAACATCTTCCGGGGTAATAGTATATTCTAGTAATTCACCATTCTGTACTTCCATGACTGAGGTAGCTCCTGTAATAGTTACTTCGTCTAACCCATCGTCTCCTGTTACAAACAGCGCCCTCTCAATTCCTAACTCCATAGAAGCCAAAGCCATTTTCTTTCCTTGTTCTTTACTATAAACACCTATCAATCGCCTTGTTGCTCCTGCTGGATTCGTTAAAGGTCCTAATAAATTAAAGATTGTTTTCACTCCTAGTTGTTTTCGTGCTTTTCCTACATGTTTCATTGCCGAATGATAAATTGGTGCAAATAAGAAACAGAGATTATTCTCTTCTAATGATCGTAATGCTTCTTCCTTATTAGATTGAATAGGGATATCCAGGTATTCTAGTACATCAGCGCTTCCTGTCATCGAAGAGACACTTCGATTCCCATGCTTTGCTACAGGTATGCCGATGGAACTAAGTAAGATGGCAACAGCTGTAGAGATATTAAAGGTTCCTATACCATCTCCTCCTGTACCGCAAGTATCCAAAACAGAAAAAGTTGGCTCTATTTGTAGTGACGACTCTTTCATACCTTTTGCAAACCCTACAATTTCTTCAACCGTTTCTCCTCGAAACCTAAAAATAGTTAATATAGAGGCAATCTGTTCATCGGTTACCTCACCTTGTAACATTTGAAGCACTAATTCCTTGGCTTCTATTTCACTTAACGTATGGTTATTTAATAATTTTTCAATGGTAGCTTTCATTTAAGAGCAGCCTCCTTATGGTAACGTTGTTCTGCTACTTTAATTGCATAGATAAGAGCTCTTGCTTTATTTCTTGTTTCCTCCCACTCTAGTTCTGGTACAGAGTCATATACAACTCCAGCACCTGCTTGAACGGAAGCAACCCCATTCTTCAGAATGATTGTTCTGATTGCAATACAGGAGTCCACTGCACCGTTATATCCGCAATAAGCAATTGCACCTGCATATACGCCTCGACGGTCTTGTTCTAACTCTTGCAATATTTCGACAGCTCTTACCTTAGGTGCACCTGATACTGTACCAGCTGGATGAGAAGAAAATAGTGCTTCAAACGGATTTATGTCTTTTCTTAATTTGGCTTTTACTTTCGTTATTAAATGCATGACATGTGAGAAATACGTAACTGTCATCATATCATGTACAGTGACTGATCCAAATTCACTCACTCTACCGAGGTCATTTCTCGCAAGGTCTACAAGCATTAAATGCTCTGCACGCTCTTTTTCATCTTGAAGTAAATCATTTGCTAAATATTCATCTTCTTCCTTTGATTTCCCTCTGCGTCTTGTTCCTGCAATAGGATGAATTTCTAACTCTCCAGTTCTATCCACTTTTACAAGTCTCTCTGGAGAACTTCCTACAATTTCTTGATCCCCAAGACGTAAATAGTATAAGTATGGTGAAGGATTGACCTTTCTTAACACACGATACAACTCTAGTCCAGAAGACTTTACAGGTAGATCAAACCGTTGTGATAATACACCTTGAAAAATGTCTCCAGCTTCGATGTATGTTTTTAATTTTTTCACATCAGAAATAAAAGCATCTTTTTCATAATTAGACTGTACTCCTACAAAAACATCTTCTTCAATAGGGTCATTCACCGGTAAAATATGTGCATTCTCAGGAGGCATCCCTTCCTGTATCCTCTCGAGAAGTTTACTAACCTTTGTTTGACTATCTTGAAAACTACCTTTAATAGATTCCTTATCTACATTTTGATAGTGAATCAATGTTAGTTCTTCTCTTTGATGGTTAAATGCTAATACAGTTTCACAAAAAACGAGGTATACATCAGGTTCCCCTGTTGATTTACTCTTAATTTTCTTTTCATAAATAGAATAAGATTCAAAACTAAAGTAACCTACAGCCCCTCCAGGAAAAGGAAAATCCGGCCACACTGGAGCAATGTTTAAATAATCAATGCTATCCTTCCATACTTCTTGAAAGGAAGCTTTTTTTACCATAACATTCCCTGTTTTATCCTCTAATCTAAATTCTCCGTCTTTTTCTAATAAAAAATAACTGGGGGATAGCCCAATAAAAGAATAATTGGACCATGCAGAAACCGGATCTTTACTTTCTAAAATAAAGGCTGCTTCTTCATTAAATAATTGAAAGAGTTGAATTGGGGTTTTTGTATCTGCAACAATGGTTGTAGACACAGGTATCGTATGATACCTATTTGCATATTTTTCAAACGTTTGGAAACTAGTTTCAATCACTATCATCACCTCATAAGTTTTTGTTAGAGTGATTGATACGAGGAGGCTGTTTTGAAGGTTAATACTAAGCACATGCGATTTAACGCTTTAAACTGATAAACCGAAAGGTAAACAAAAACGTCTACCGTAGAGGGTAGACGTGTGGTATCGTCCATTAAATCTCTACTCAGCTCAACTCTACTATACTCAACTCAGCTCATCTAAATATCCTCAGCTCTAACTACTAATTTAAAATATTCACTCAACTATTCTAATCTCATCTTGTAGTCATACTAACGTGAATGGTTATCTTTTGTCAAGGATAAATCTGGTCTTAGTTTAACAGCATCCTCAAGATACACATGTTGGACCTCATATGGGTTCTTTGTTGTGTTAACTGTTGCCATCACTCTAATACATTTTTCCAAGCTATTTGGTACTGGAATTTCCAAAGCACACATAACAGGTACACGATCATAGCCACTAAGTTTTCGTAATCCAGCAGCGGGAAACGCTGCATTAAGATCATTCGTAACAGTTATTATCATATGGGAAATATCATCTGGATGATACTGATTTGCGGTTTGCATTTGTTCTACTAATCTCGCTGTCGCTGCTACGATTTCTTCACCATCATTTCCTTTTACAGTAATGGCCCCTCTTATTCCCCTAACCACGGTCAGTCCACCTCGCTTGATAATTGTTTTAATAGTTCTTCCTCACTTATTTCTACTAGCTGTGGATCACCAATATGTTTTAATAAAACAAAATGAATGGAACCATTGTAAGATTTTTTATCTATTTTCATACGTTCTATTAATTTTTCTTTTGAAATATGTTCAGGAATATTAATGTTATAACCTAAATTTTTTAAATATGTCATATGTGGTTCATAAGATAAAGTTTTGTTAAAATATGTTTCACTTAACGGTAATGCAAATGCCATTCCAACGACTACAGCCTCTCCATGTGTTACTACTCCATATCCTAGCTCTGCCTCAATTGCATGCCCTAACGTATGCCCAAAATTCAAGTAAGCTCGAATCCCTGACTCTCGCTCATCTTGTTCAACTATTGTCGCTTTGACTTGTATGGAACGAGCTAATAATTGAGTTAGAACTTCCAAATCCCAATCTTCCAACGTACGAATGTTGTCCGTAAGCCATTGTAAAAATGATTCATCCGCAATAAATCCGTGCTTAATTACTTCAGCAAAGCCTGATCGCCATTCATGTATTGGTAATGACAACAACATTTCTGGATCATATAGAACGAGGGAAGGCTGATGAAATGCCCCAATTAAGTTTTTCCCTAGAGGATGATTTATTCCTACCTTTCCACCTACACTACTATCGTGAGCAAGTAGTGTAGTAGGAATTTGTACAAATGGAATTCCCCTCATAAAGGTCGCTGCTACAAATCCAGCTAAATCTCCAATTACCCCTCCACCTAATGCAATAATCATAGATTTTCTATCTAATTTTGCTTGGAGTGCCTTTGTTAATAGTTCCTCGTATTGTCGAAATGATTTTGCTTTTTCTCCGTTCGGAACAATATGTGTTTCTACTTTACTGTCGTTAGGAAATGATCGTAATACCTCTTCTAAGTAAAGGGAAGCTACTTTATCATCTGTAATTATAAAGTAACTTGTTGGTTTCTTTGCTACATGTTTTTGAATGTAATTGTAAGCTTCCTTCCTACTCCCTTTCTCTATAACAATGGAATACGTCTGCTGGGAACTATTGACTCGTAACATTTTCATTAAAATTGTCTCGCTTTTTCATTGTAATCAGCAATACTTTGAGCAATATCCTCCATTGTATCAGAACCAAATTTTCCTAATAGTTCGTTAGCAAGTTCCCATGCAACTGCCGCCTCACATACAACTGCTGCCGCAGGTACTGCACAACTATCTGACCGTTCAATACTAGCAGAGAAAACCTCTTTTGTTTCAATATCCACACTTTGAAGAGGTTTATATAAAGTAGGTATGGGTTTCATCGCTCCGCGAACAACAACTGGCATTCCGTTTGTCATTCCTCCTTCAAATCCACCTAAGCGATTTGTTCTACGATAAAACCCTTTTTCTTCTGAATGTAATATTTCGTCATGTACTTGGCTTCCTAATAATCTTGCTGCTTCGAAACCAATCCCAATCTCTACTCCCTTAAACGCATTAATACTCATTACTGCTTGAGCAATTTTCCCATCAAGTTTACGGTCATATTGGACATAACTACCAAGACCAATTGGTAAATTCGTTGCAACAACTTCTACTATTCCTCCGATAGAATCTCCGTTTTCTTTTGCTTCATCGATAGCTCGCTTCATCTTTTCGCTAGCTGTTTCATCGACACAACGAACTTCTGATGCTTCAGAAAGCTCTTTTAACTCTTTTATAGTCGAAAAGTTCCCATCACTCTTTACATCACCAATCTCTAGCACGTGGCCACAAACCTCTATATCAAATGCTTCTAGAAGTACTTGAGCAACAGCACCTACAGCAACTCTTACCGTTGTTTCTCTTGCAGAAGACCGCTCTAATACATTTCTCATATCTCGATGACGATACTTTATCGCTCCATTAAGGTCAGCATGACCAGGACGAGGCTTTGTAAGTTTCCTTTTCACTTCTTTTTCTTCTTCGTCTGTGATAGGTGCTGCTCCCATAATTTTATCCCAGTGCTTCCAATCTTTATTTTCAACGATTAACGTAATTGGTGCCCCTGTAGTCTTGCCGTGTCTCACTCCACTAGTAATACGTACTCGGTCGGTCTCAATTTGCATCCTTCTTCCACGCCCATACCCTTTTTGTCGACGTTGAAGGTGCTCATTTATTTGTTCTGCCGTTATTGATAATTGACTTGGTACGCCTTCAATAATAGCTGTTAATTCTGGCCCATGTGATTCACCTGCTGTTAAAAATCTCATCATATCAACTTCCTTCTTTTCTTTATCGCTTAAAAGCGTTAAATTATGTTATTAACCATTGTCTTTTATTTTTCATTAATTTTCAAGACTTTTTCGATAATTTTTTCATATTATTTTATATTTATGATTATACGAGCCTGAATCATTTAAATTTGTTACTACTATTTGAGCTTGTCTTACTCTATTTTTCGATAGAAAAAGGTATCCTCTGTCACAAAATTATACTTCTGAGGATTATATATTTGTTCCGTACTTCCCACAAAAAGTACACCACCAGGTTTTAATGCATTATTAAATTTCATATATAATTGATCTTTTGCTTCTTCTGTAAAATAGATCATTACATTTCTACAAACAATTAGGTCAAATCCAGTATCATATGTTGTAGATAAAAGATTATGTTGTTTAAATTTAATTAGTTTCTTAAGATCATCTTGGACTTTATAACCTAATGCTTCTTTTGTGAAGTGCATACTTAATAGATTTTCTGGCACTTCTTTTATGGACCTTTCTGGATAAAAACCCATTCTAGCTCTATCCAATATAGTTGTATCTATATCCGTTGCTAATATGGAAATTTTATTTTTTGGTAAGAGATTATCCAACATGATAGCTAATGAGTATGGCTCTTCCCCCGTAGAGCAAGCCGCACTCCAAATTTTTAATGAAGATTGATGTTGTAATAATCTAGGTATTATTTTATTCTCTAAGACTTCCCATCTTTTAGGATTCCGAAAAAACTCTGAAACATTTATTGTCATTCTTTGAAGGAACTCTTCAAATAATAATTGATCCTTTTCCATAGCAAAATAATACTCTTCAAATGATGAAAAACCCCTTCTTTCACGAAGGGATGTCAGTCTTCTCTTCATTTGTGCTTCTTTATATAAAGATAAATCAATTCCAGTTTTATTATGTATTTTATCAATAAAGGTTAAATAATCTGACATAGTATTTTATCCCCACAATTCTTTTTCTTTCTTTGTACCATATTTCTTGTTTTGAATCTACTAGACCTTTCCACCGAAAAATATTTTAACAGTAATTCACCACTAGTGTTGCACGAATGAGATATCAATATTAAAAATACTCAAAAGGTTCAATTACTTAAATCCATGCATAAAAAAAGTCCTTTATAATTCAAAAAGGAATCGCCCTTGATTCGATTAGTATTTCTCAGCTCTCACGACGATTAAACGGTATGAATCCTGATTTATTCCAAATTCTTTTCCTTGAAGTCTATGATTTTAAACTAGCCGACGATACGACTGTTTTGTCCGACCAAATGGTTTTGATTGGCACCACTCAAAATTGTACAGAAAACTAATTTCGCCATCTGAAAGTACTTGATACAAAAGGGAATGAACTTCACTTAATCACCAACCGTTTTGATTTAAGTGCCGAAGAAATTTCAGAGATGTATAAATCAAGCTGGGCAATTGAGTTGTTTTCAAATCCCTCTGGCGCTTCTAAAATAACGAATATTAAATCCTAAGTGCATCATAATAATCACACGCCATTTCATCCGCTTCACTTCTTGCAGCCTTTGGTCTTCTGTAAAGTGTCCGAAGTATCCGTTGTAAAATCACAACAAGAAAAACGCATTACATTCGAAGGAAATTAGAATGTAATGCGTTATATGTAATACAAAAATACGCTAGGATAACCTATCAAGTATTGCTAACTTTGTTGAATTATATTACCCTTCACTTCAGCCCACTCGCTGCTGTCCTGTGGGAAGCTGGCAAGCCTCCTCCAATTGGCCTAAGAAGCAGCTCAAGTCCTGTAGGCAACGGCGCAATGTCACCATCCTGGTTCCCGCTCTGTGGGGTCTCGCCTTAGCTCTACTTCCCACTCCCACAGGAGTCTCGGGGCTTACGCTCATTTCAAAGCTGATGTTTCTGAAATTTTCTGATAAAGTATATTGATCCTTCATGATTAGTATTCCTTTTTCATGGAGGTCTCCTCGAAAAAATTAAACACTTTTATTGAACCCAAGTTGAAATTTCTTTTTTGTATGTTACTATTTCTTCTTCATTAAAGAAGAGATTTATTTCTCGTTCTGCACTTTCTGTAGAATCAGAACCGTGAATGATGTTCATAGACATTTTCACTCCAAAGTCACCACGAATTGTTCCTGGAGCAGCTTCTGTAGGATTAGTCTTCCCCATCATTTTTCTTGCTTCAGCAATAACATTTTCCCCCTCCCAAACCATTGCAAACACAGGACTAGAAGTAATAAACCCAACTAATTCTCCAAAGAAAGGCTTATCTCGATGCTCACCGTAATGAGTCTCTGCCAATTCCTTTGATATGGACAACATCTTTGCACCAACTAATGTAAACCCTTTCTTTTCAAAACGTGAAACAATTTCCCCAATTATATTACGCTGAACCCCATCTGGTTTTACCATTAAAAATGTTTGTTCCATGATAATCCTCCCAATGTATGTATATATGAAAAATGAACCTTTTTGATTATATCAAATATTCACTCAAATCACAAAGATAAAACAAAAAGACCTATTTTCAGTATAGGTCTTCCTCCATTATCTAAAACTTACGATCTCCAATATAATCGGCAATTTGCAACAATGCCCTTCTTGCTTGTATATCAGGTAGTTCGTCTAATGCTTTTCTTGCTTTTACTAAATATTTATCCGCTAATTCTTTCGAATAATCAATGGCACCAGATCCCTTGATTAATTCTATAGTTTCGTTTATTTCCAATTTATCTATAACGTTCTCATCTAAGTGATGGATAATTCTAGTTCGTAATATTTCATCGTGGCACATAGCATATAATGCTGGAACAGTTACATTCCCTTGAAGCAAATCACTTCCTGCAGGCTTACCTAATTCTTTTTCTGTACCAACAAAATCCAATATATCATCTGTGATTTGAAATGCCATTCCAACATAGTATCCAAACTTTGCTAACTGACCCTCATATTTGCGCGGAACATCTGCAACAATTGCCCCTAATTGACAACTAACAGCAATTAATAATGCCGTCTTCCTTTTAATTCTTCGAAAATAGACACGTAAATTTTGATTCCAGTTATATTGATCTCGTATTTGTTCTACTTCACCAATAACCATTTCAACCATTGCATCTGATAATATCTTGTGGACATTAGGATTGTGATAAAACGTAGCCATTTCTACAGCTTTTGCTAATATATAATCACCCGTATACATAGCAACTCGATTATCCCATCTCGATTTTACCGTCTTTTTACCTCTTCGAAGATCTGCATCATCAATTACATCATCATGAACTAGTGAGCCCATATGAATCATTTCTAGCGATACAGCAATATGCTTTATTTGGTCAATATGATAATTTCCAAATTGAGCGGAAAGGAGAACAAATACTGGTCTGATCCTTTTACCCCCAGCTTTTAATAAATGAGAAGATGCTTCCTGTAAAACTGGGTGATTTGCATCGATATTTTTTTCAATTTCTTTTTCTATTTTTCCTATATCTGATTTCAAATGCCAATAGATGTCTGTCAATTTCATCCCTATTCCACCTTACTATACAGAATAACAATGTTTCATGGGTTGCCATAACGATATTTCTTGAACAGGTTTTTTTAGTAGTTCCATCTCATATGCTAGCTGAAAGTAAAGTTCTAAACCTTCTATATGACGCCTCGTTAAATCATAATTTAATCCACTAAAATAGTGTTGCCAGAAGGCTTTCTTACCACCTAGCACGCTTTGTATGGATGTAATCATCTCGCTAAATTCATTTGCTACTGTTTTTTGCTTACTATGCTGAAACTGATTATATAATTCCTCTAATAGTAATGGCTGATAATCCCATGCATCTTTCCTGATTGCAAAAACAGCATATGTCATAGGATACCCAGTAAAATGTTCCCATAAAGCACCTAAATCATATTGATGAATATTATTGTTTTTTTGCCATGAGGTACGGATAGCGTCATCACCAATAAGTAGGCAAGCATCATGATGAGTTAACATTGTTGAAAAATCAGGGTCCATCACTTCATACTTTACATCTAAATCGTAGTATCTATTTAATAGAATTTTTAGTAAATTTACAGAGGTTGCAGAACTAGATGTAAGGGCTATGGACTTCTTATCGAGCTGTGTAATTGGTACCTTTGAAAATAAGAAAATAGAACCTACTTCCTTATGTGATGACACAGAAAAATTTGGAAAAATAACATAGTCCTTACTATGTTCTCCATAAGCAAAAGAGGAGATACCCCCAACATGAATAGTTCCCTTTGCCATGCCGTTATTAAGTTGAGATGGCACACTTGGGATAAACTGACACCCTTTGTTTACTAGTTTCTCTCGATTGATATAATAAAAGAAAGGTAATATGTTTGTATAGGATATTTCCCCGATAACAAGACTCACTAAGACTCCCCCCACCGTGTAAACAAGTTATGATCTACCCCTAATTGATCTAATACTTTTCCTACCACAAAGTTAATTAAATCGTCCATAGATGAAGGGTTATGATAAAAACCCGGCATCGCAGGTACTAGTTGTGCCCCTTGATCGCTAAGACGTTTCATATTTTCTAAATGTGTAGAATGAAGCGGTGTTTCTCTAGGTACAATAATTAATGGACGCCGTTCCTTCAACATTACATCTGCCGTACGTTCTAATAAATTACTTGAAATTCCATGTGCGATTTTCGCTAACGTCCCCATAGAACATGGGATGATTATCATCCCACTATTTTTTGCTGAACCACTTGCAATTGGTGCGGAAAATTCATATTGCGTATGATAATATAAGTTGTTATGGTTACCAAATAATTCATTCAGACATCGATCTTTATCTTCCGTATTTACGTGTAATTCATAATGGAACACTTGCCAAGCAGCTTCTGTTAAAAGGAGATGAACTTGGTGGTTTTGTTTTAGTAAAGCTTGTACAAGACGAATCCCGTAAATTGCCCCACTTGCACCTGTAATTCCAACAGCATACACCTTTGGTTCTTTTACATCCATAAAAGCAAATCTCCAATCGTGAACACAAGCATTACAACACTTATGATCCCATTCATCGTAAAAAATGCTACATTCACTTTCGATAAGTCTTTTGGGGATACTAATGAATGTTCATAAATCATAATTCCCCCAACAATAAGAATACCAATTAAATATATCCAACTTAAAGGAGTAATAAAGAATAATGTTATCATTGCAATAAAGCTAAAAATATGGAAACCTCTAGCAATAAATAATGCTTTTGCTATACCAAATCGACTTGGGATTGAATGGAGTTTAACATCACGGTCATAATCTGCATCTTGCGTGGCATAAATAACGTCAAAACCAGCAGTCCATAATGCAACAGCAAGGAACAACACGATAGCCTCCCAAGTTAAAGTACCTGTGGCACCTACCCAACCGCCAAGTGGAGCTATACCTATTGTAATTCCTAAAAATACATGGCAAGCCCATGTAAAACGTTTCGTATAAGAATAAAAGAATAAAAAGAAAACTGCAATCGGTAATAAATATACAGCTAACATATTTAATTGATATGCAGAAAAGAATAATAGTGCAAATGAAAATAGAATAAATACCATTGTTTCCATTTTTGAAATTAGTCCTGCTGGAATTGCCCTATCTGCAGTTCGAGGATTATTTCCATCAATTTTTGCATCAATTAATCGATTAAGAGACATTGCAGCACTTCTCGCCCCAACCATAGCTAGTGTAATCCATATCCACTCACTTACAGATGGCCATCCCCCATTTATTAATAAACTACCTAGTACTGCACCTAAAAATGCAAAAGGGAGTGCAAAAATTGTGTGTTCAAACTTAATCATTTCGAGAATTATTTTTAATTTTTTCATTTTGTATCCTCACTTAATTAGTACTGTAGCTCATGCTTTTACACTTTTTTTGCAAAATGTGAAGCTGCAACTCCACCTGAATATGATCTATAATCCACTTCAGAAAAACCAGCTTCATGAAACATTTTTTTTAACTCTTTTTTATTTGGAAATGATTTTGTAGATTCTTGAAGCCACGAGTATTCGTCATAACTTTTCGCAAAAATTTTTCCAAACAATGGCATCATGTATTTAAAATATATCCAATATATCTGCTTAAAACCAAATAAAGTTGGTTGTGACGTTTCTAAACAGACAACTAGCCCACCCGGTTTAATAACCCGTTGCATTTCCTCTAATGCTGTCAAATAGTTCGGAACGTTTCGAAGGCCAAATCCAATTGTTACATAGTCAAACATATTATCTTCAAACGGTAAGTCCATAGCATTCCCATGAATTAATTCTACTTGGGAAAGATTAAGTTCCTTCACTTTCTTATGGCCAACTGATAACATATTTTTACTAAAATCTAGACCGTATACTTTGCCATTATTTCCAACTGAGTTTGCAAGCGCTATCGTCCAATCTGCCGTTCCACAACATACGTCTAATGCAACAGCCCCCTCTTTAACCTGCATCTTTTTCATTGTATCTTTTCTCCATGCAAGGTGTCGTTGGAAACTAATAATAGAATTCATTTTATCATAATTACTATAGATAGATTCAAATACTTGATGTACGCGTTCTTCTTTTGACTGAGACATATCATTATCCTTCCTTCATCACCCATTGTTCATCATACTGGTTTTCTTTTATCAAATCCGTTATTCTTTTTTGGAAAAATGTACCGATGGGCGCCCATTCTTGTGAAAGGCTTATCAACTTTTCTTTCGTTGTTTCAATATATAGATCAAATTGATTTACGATTTTATCATGTTCAACGGTCGAGTCTTCCCTTACGATATCATTTACGATAAATTCCGTAATATATCCTTTGACACCAGCATGAATCCACATGAACCTTTCTTTTAATAAGCGTTTCAAAAAGAAAAATTCATCGATAATTAGCTTCCATTCCTTTAATTGGAACAAATTTGCGATGTTTAGTAAAAGCGACGAATCGATAATACGAATATCATTTAGATAGTTACTCGGTTGTTTTTTCTTCACATATACATTCATTTTTGACTCATTTATTTCTTGAATTGACTTAGCTAGGACCTGCATTAATGATACGTCGTTTGCCTTTGAAAGAAAATAATAATACAAACTACTATAATAATCTCCAGCCAACACAGTTAATTGTCTTTTCTTTTTCATAGAATCTTTGGATAAGTTTTTTATGGATACTTGTTCATGAGTATCTAGAGCAGATTGAACGAGTATCGTTGTTAAAATACAATGGTTTATATAAGTAATATCTAAATCCTTATCTTTTAACATGAGGTAAAGTAACATCACTTGATCCTCGTCCACGTTAGGAGTATCTAAATACTTTTGCAGATATGGGTGTTTTACTTTTTTATAAAAGATATCCATAATTTTGTTTACTTCATCGTTGTGAAAATATGTAGAAGTCATTCAATGGTCCCCCAACACTAAAGTCTCATATCATCATAACACACTTGCAAGATGGAATAATACACATCTAGTATACCACAATTGCTTTATGCAGATAAGGTAATGATTTCCGAATAGCTTATGTAGAATAGCTCGCTGCCATACAGTTCCAAAAAAATAAAAGCGGTCAATAAACCGCTTTTTTACTCGTTATTCATTTCCCCATGAGCAGTTTGAACGATTGCTTTACCCCTTATTTTTATAGCAGATGTATGTTCTGTAAATTGAGCAATCATAATTTCGTTTTTATCAAGCTTCTCAGAATGATGGAATCTTGTATCAGAACCTCTTGTTAAACCTATTACATTTACTCCATCTTCTTTCGCTTTAATGACAATATAATCATTGTTTTGCGCCATGGACGTCTCTCCTTTGGTTTATTTACCCTTTTATTAAAGTTAGAACTTCTGATCTAGCTGCCGCACTTTTCTCAAAAGCACCTCGTACAGCTGAAGTTACTGTTTGAGATCCTGGTTTTTTCACACCCCGCATTGTCATACACATGTGTTCTGCCTCAACAACAACAATAACACCTAACGGTTCCAGTGTTTCTAATATAGAATCGGCAATAGTGGAAGTGATTCTTTCTTGTAATTGTGGTCTTCGAGTAACCGCTTCAACAGCCCTAGCTAATTTACTTAAACCAGTTACTTTTCCACCCCTTGGTATGTATCCAATATGTGCTTTACCGAAAAAAGGAACAAGGTGATGTTCGCACATAGAATAAAACGGAATATCCTTTACTAAAACTAACTCTTCGTGATCTTCTCCAAAAACAGTCATAAAATGTTCTTTAGGATCTTGATTAATTCCTTGGAAAACTTCTGCGTACATTCGCGCTACTCGACTAGGTGTATCAAGTAACCCCTCACGGTTCGGATCCTCACCAATTGCCTCTAAAATCATTGTTACTGCTTGTTCAATTTTTTTATGATCAACGTTACTCATTTACAATTTCCTCCGTTTAGTAGAAAAGTTATTATTCCTGTATGTCATCTCTATAAAGATTCAAAACACTACTATAGAAATTCATTTTGATAAAATTCTAGCACATTCTACGCACATATTACAAGCAACGGGGCTTTACTGTTATAAAATTTGAAAGGAATACGAAGACCGCTCAGCTATAGTTGTTTAGCCAAATATTTATTAACTTTATTCAACAGAAGAAAAAGAGAACCACACGTAATGCATGGTTCTCTTTCTATCTTCTATAAATGCCCTATATGTAAAATTACTTCACAGCGTCTTTAAGGGCTTTACCAGGCTTAAATGCTGGTACATTGCTTGCAGGGATTTCAATTTCTTCTCCAGTTTGTGGGTTACGACCTTTACGGGCAGCACGCTCACGAACTTCAAAGTTACCGAAACCAATCAATTGTACTTTTTCTCCTTTTTGAAGAGAACCAGTGATGACGTCAAAGACTGCATCAACAGCGCTAGTAGCATCTTTCTTGGAAAGATCCGTTTTTTCAGCAACCGCATTGATAAGTTCTGTCTTATTCATACCATTCACCTCCTCCCATTAATTTATGTCCTGTTATTCCCTTTGTTTCACATTCATACGATTTTTATACCCGTTTCCCTTGAATTCATGGGATAACAAGGCTAATCTTAAACGATTCAAGCAAATAATTCAACAATTTTTGCGGAATTCCTTGTAAATTAATTAATTTAACACTTAAATTACCAATATATGTATAATTTTATACCATTTATTACTAAAATTATACACATGAAACTTATGGAAATATTGAAAATACTTCATTTTTCATGTTTTTATAAGTTAAATAGTTTGTCAAAAAATACTGCAGTATTTTGTTGTATTCTGTATTTATAACATCTATATTTACAGAATAAATTATAGACATCTCTGAAAATCTTGAGGATGATTTTTCATAATTCAATGTCCTAATTTTTGACTAACATGGATCTTCCCTGAAAATACTCGTATCAATAAGCAGTTAAACTATCTAGTTTTATTAACTTTGTTGTATTGTATTCCATTCACTACTCCTCACTCCCTTTGCTGCAGGGAATTACCGAGCTACCTTCGAGTGCAAACGCCCTTCACAAAGGTAAGGATTGAATTCCTCATAGTTTCAAGCTTCGTTGTTCCTTCTTAAACAAAAAAAAACCCTCCAATAAGGAGAGTTATAAAATGATTGCTATTAGTCCACCAGAGCCCTCATTAATAATTCGCTCTAACGTTTCTTTTAATTTATATCTAGCATTTTCAGGCATTAATGATAACTTCGCTGAAATTCCCTCACGAACGATAGAATTAAGTGAGCGTCCAAAAATATCAGAGTTCCAAATAGAAAGTGGGTTTTCTTCAAAATCTTGCATCAAGTATCGTACTAATTCTTCACTTTGCTTCTCGGTACCGATAATTGGGGCAAATTCAGATTCCACATCAACTTTGATCATATGAATAGATGGTGCCACTGCTTTCAGTCGTACACCAAATCTTGATCCTTGACGGATAATTTCAGGCTCATCTAAGCTCATATCCTCTACAGACGGTGCCGCAATACCATATCCCGTTTGTTTCACCATCTTTAATGCTTCAGACACTTGATCGTATTCAGCTTTGGCATAAGCAAAGTCTTGCATTAATTCGAGTAGATGATCTTTCCCTCTTATCTCAACTCCTACTACCTCTTTTAAGATTTCATCATATAATTCATCGGGAGCATGCAGGTCTATTTCAGCAACACCTTGCCCCATCTCAATCCCTGCTAAGCTTGCTTGTGCTATAAACTCATACTCAAAGAAATGGCCAACTACTCTATCTACATCGCGTAACCGTTTTATATCCTTTACTGTCTCACGAACTGCAACCTCGTAATTTTCTCTTAACCAATGATCTTCTTTTAAAACCATCACCCAGCTTGGTAAGTTAACATTTACTTCATGGACAGGGAATTCGAATAGTACTTCTTTTAATACAAGATTTATCTCTTGTTCTCCCATACCCTCAATGTTCATCGCAATGGCTGGAACATCATGTTTATCATGAATGTCTTGTCTTAATTGCTCTGTATCAGGATGTTGTGGATGGACACTATTTACAATAACAATAAACGGTTTACCCACTTCTTTTAACTCTTCAATAACTCTTTCTTCTGATTCTACATAATCTTGTCTCTCAATTTCCCCGATAGAACCATCCGTGGTTACTACGACTCCTAAAGTAGAATGCTCTTGAATCACTTTTCGTGTACCAATTTCGGCAGCTTCATGAAATGGAATAGGATCCTCGTACCAAGGAGTATTAATCATTCTTGGACCATTCTCGTCTTCATACCCTCTAGCTCCAGGAACAGCATAGCCCACACTATCTACAACCCGTACGTTAACGTCTAAGCCTTCATCCACATGAATGGAAACAGCTTGATTTGGTACAAACTTAGGCTCTGTAGTCATGATTTGTTTTCCAGCTGCACTTTGTGGTAGTTCATCTTGCGCTCTTGCGCGGTCAGCTTCGTTTTCGATATTCGGAATTACTGCTAACTCCATAAATTTCTTAATAAATGTTGACTTTCCAGTTCTTACTGATCCCACTACACCAAGATAAATGTCACCACCAGTACGCTCCGCAATATCTTTAAAAATATCAATTTTCTCCACAAAATCCCCTCCCGATCAATTTCAAAATAAGTTATACAAAACATCCTTGTACGCTACAATAGAAAGACAGTATATATTTATGATGTTGTCCAATAAATATGACAAGGTATTTTCATTTCATTTTTCCTACGACCTTCAATTTTACTTATTTGCTTATTAATTGTTGGTATCATTACCACATCCTCTAAAGTTATCTAGCTTTTTCATTTGGCTAGAAGGGGGAAATATAATCTACAAAACTAAAAAAGCCTCCCATTCTCTTGTTATATATATTGAGAAGGAAGACACTTTAGAACAATCTATTAATTTTTTATTTGAGCTATTAACCATTATTTTTTGAAATAGTGATAATCACTTTTCGATTTTATATCTATTAAATCTTATACCTAACTTATTTATTTTCTGTAAATACAATTTCATGTTCGTTGTTCATTATCTGTGGTAATGAATAAACTGGTACAAAAGGAGAATTGTTAACTAGAAGCCACCGGAGATCATCTCCTTCTTCAAAACCATCCATACCATATTCCTCAATATAATGTTTAATATCTAAAGAATAATCAATCACTATTTCACCATTAGATTGCATAAGCAATGGTAATCGATGATTTGGATGAAAAGGGCTATTGACAGTAGGCTCCTCTGAGTAATTCAAAGCTTCGTAATCGAGTCTTAACAGTTCGTATCCTACTAACTCAGCTATGGGTGCAAAACGATGTTCACGACGGTAGAGAGTGATTCTGCGATTTAATTCCTGTATCTCTCTAATCGTTGTTATATCGATCAACTTTACTTCCGCCAATTCTTCTGGGTTAACAAGTACATATTGAAAAGTACCACCATTTTCAAATGAATTCCCTGGTGCACTTTGTAGATATCTTGGAACTAACTTAGCGAAATCAATTGGATATTTCCTAAATATAGGTGTATCTGCTTCTCTTGTTTTAATTGGTAGAACACCTTGATCTTGACGAAATTGATTCACCGCTGATTGTACAGATTGGATTTGATCAGC
The DNA here is from genome assembly GCF_041820985.1 of Evansella sp. AB-rgal1. Taxonomy (NCBI): domain Bacteria; kingdom Bacillati; phylum Bacillota; class Bacilli; order Caryophanales; family Bacillaceae; genus Evansella; species Evansella sp. AB-rgal1. The sequence goes on along the minus strand of NZ_JBGUAU010000002.1, from coordinate 158,487 downwards.
ATAAGGAACTCTATTCTTCATTCTCTGTTCATCGGGATATAGACAACCTGTTAATAGTAAAATACCTATACTTAATACTGAAAGAATTACGTACTTCATATCTTGTCCACCTTAAAAACTTATTCTGGAGTAGGTCCTGCAAAAACTGTAAAAAAGACTATAATGCCTGAAACAACAATACATATAAAACATAACGTTAATAACAAATACCTAAAGAAACCGCGTAGCTTCTCTTTTGTAAAAATAGTTACTATTACTGAAAAAAACATTAAACCCATTGCAATAAAAGAAATCCACATATTTATCATTGGATCATTAGTCACTTTGTCACCCCACTTACTATGTACGCCAGATAATAAATTACCGCATCATTATAGCATAAACTTTTATTACATGTATATTTAATGACTCTCCATAAATATAGATCAAATTTAAGAATAGAAAAAAAGGTAACGTATGATAAATTTAGTCAAACTCTTTTATCATACTAACAAAAATAAAAGGTTGAAGAAAAGGGGCAACTTTCTTCAACCCGAACTAAATACTACCCTTAGAGAAACAACCCTTATTTTATTACCATTCCGTTTTAGTATATGCTTGAGAAAAGGGGTTCGATGAGAACATCTGCCCAAATTATTTGTTTTGATTAAACATTTTTGCCAAGCTACCGAAATCCATAGGTACGTTATTAGAAGTAATTGCTTTCACTAGTTCATCTTCTTTTTCTTTCGATACAGGAACATTCGCTAATTTTGCTACCTGATGAATTAAGTCACGAACATTCTCTTCACTTTTCAGATCCGTTGAACTCACTGAATTAGCTAGTTTAAATAAGTCTTGTTGATTCACATTCGTTTTCTTGGTCACCTGCTCAAAAATATTATTTTTCTCGTCCAAAATTAAGCCCTCCTCATGCAAGATGTCAAGATATCATATGCATGACTTAGGATCATGTGAATAAAACCTTCAAAAATAATATATGTTTTTCTTATTATGGTTCCAGGTGATTTAACGGATCTTTTCCACCTAATTTCAGGTCCTCTACCTCATGTTTCTTCACTCGCCCCATTAGCTCTGAAACCGCTGCATCTGCAGCTTTATTGTTAAACAAAACTTCATACAAAACATTTGTGATTGGCATTTCTACGTTCATTTCTTCTGCTAATTGATAAGCCGCTTTGGTTGTAAGTATCCCTTCAACAGCCATGTCCATCTCTTCAAGTACTTCCTCTACAGTTTTTCCTTTTCCTATCATATTTCCTGCTCGCCAATTACGACTATGTACGCTTGTGCACGTTACGATAAGGTCACCTAATCCTGAGAGTCCAGCAAACGTAAGAGGATTTGCTCCTAGCTTCATTCCTAATCTTGCAATTTCAGCCAATCCCCTGGTCATAAGTGCAGCTTTGGCGTTGTCTCCGAATCCTAGGCCATTTGTCATTCCAGCACAAATAGCAATGATATTTTTTAACGCCCCACCAATTTCAACACCAATTAAGTCAGGATTTGTATATACACGAAAATGTTGATTCATAAATAAGTCTTGAACATATGTTGCTGCATCCATATCAAGGGAAGAGCTAGTTACTGTAGTTGGTTGTCGTAAACACACTTCCTCCGCGTGACTTGGACCTGAAAGAACCACAACAGCTTGTCTTAGTGCTTCAGGAATTTCTTCTTCTATAATTTCCGATATTCGCAAATGGCTTCCCGGCTCTACACCTTTGCTAGCATGAGCAATGATCGGTTTATTCTTTAACAATTTCTTTACTTCCTTTAAAACTTCTCTCATTGCGGCAGTAGGTACTACAAATATAACCGTGTCTGCACCTTCTAGTACTTCCTCTAAGTTAGTACTAGCAGAGATATTAGTAGGTAATTTGATATTTGGAAGATACCTGCTGTTTTCATGCTTGTTATTAATTTCATTCACTTGTTTCTCAAAGCGCCCCCACAAAGATACCTGATGCCCATTATCCGCAAGAACAATGGATAATGCCGTTCCCCAACTCCCTGCACCTAACACTGCAATTCTAGCCATGAAAAATTCCCCCTTAATTTTAGAAGAACAAAATTGTATAATAGCGGATTATTCATTCCTTGTTATTTAGTTACTGCTTTTTCTCCAAGCTTACTTTCATTACCTTTAAGTAATCGTTGTATATTTGTACGGTGACGCCAAACAGATAAGATTGCTATTGCTATTAAGAAAATGAAAAGATATATAGGATAATTAAAATAAGAACCAAAAATAGCTGTAATTAAGGTTGTTCCAATAATAAAGATTAGAGATCCTAAGGAAACATAACGGGTAACCACAATGAATGCTATTGCTATTATCCCTGAAATAAGCGCAGCATAAAAAGCCAGTATTGCTAATACACCAACGGTTGTAGCTACACCTTTCCCTCCACGAAAACCATAGTAGATTGGCCAATTATGACCTATGATAGAGGCTAGCCCACTTGCAGCAGCAATGTAAGGATCTCCTGTTAAGACAGACCCTAAAATAACTGCAACAATTCCCTTAGCACAATCCAATAAAAGAACAATGATAGCAGGACCAACCCCAAGTACTCTGAGCGTATTAGTTGCTCCTGCATTTCCACTACCATGTTGACGTATGTCAACCTTTTTAATTTTCTTTGCAATGATATAACTAAAACTGATTGAACCCAACAAATATGAAATGATAATGGAGAATATTGCTATCATTCTAAACCTCCTAAAATATATTATTCACTTTTTTTCCTTGCAATAATATGGATAGGTGTACCTGTAAAATCAAATGTATCCCTAATTTTATTTTCTAAATATCTCTTATAAGAAAAATGAAGTAACTCTGGATCATTTACAAATAATACAAAAGTTGGAGGTGCTACTGATACTTGTGTTGCATAACTAATACGTAGTCGTTTCCCACCATGATCAGTCGGGGTAGGATTCATAGCAACAGCATCTACAATCACATCATTTAAAACGTGTGTTTGAACACGCATTGTATGATTTTCACTAACTGTATTAATTACCGGTAGTAAATGTTGCATTCTTCGTTTTGTTTTTGCTGAAAGGAAAACGATCGGAGCATAGCTTAAATATAAAAATTCTTCTCGTAACTTTTGCTCAAACTTTTGCATCGTTTTATCGTCTTTCTCTATTACATCCCATTTATTCACAACTATTATTACAGCCCTACCTGCCTCATGAGCATAACCAGCAATTTTCTTATCTTGTTCAATCATTCCTTCTTCTGCGTTAATTACCATTAAAACTACATCCGATCTTTCAATGGCCCGTAATGCTCGAAGTACCGAATATTTTTCCGTACTTTCGTACACTTTTCCTTTTTTGCGCATCCCTGCAGTATCAATAACCACATAATCTTGTCCATCTTTTGTAAAGGGCGTATCAATCGCGTCCCGTGTAGTACCAGGGATATCACTAACAATTACTCTCTCTTCCCCTAATATTGCATTAACAAGCGAGGATTTTCCTACATTCGGTCTTCCTATTAAGCTAAATTTTATGGTGTCATCATCATAAAGTTCTTCTTGCTCTACTGGAAAACTTTCCACCACTTTGTCTAGTAAATCCCCTAACCCTATTCCATGTGAACCTGATATTGGATATGGATCACCAATACCTAAACTATAGAATTCATAAAGCTTTTCATGCATGGAAGGGTCATCCATTTTATTAACACCTAAAACTATTGGTTTCTTTGAACGGAATAGAAGTTGTGCAACTTCTTCATCTGCTGCAGTAACTCCCTCTCTTCCATTAACAACAAAACAAATGACATCCGCTTCCTCAATTGCCAGTTCAGCTTGATACCGCATTTGTACCATTAACGGCTCTTCATTTATTTCTATTCCACCAGTATCGATAATATTAAATTCTTTGTTTAACCACTCTCCAGAACTATAGATTCGATCTCGTGTTACTCCTGGTTTATCTTCTACAATAGCAATACGTTCTCCTACTATTCGATTAAAAATAGTGGACTTCCCGACATTTGGTCTTCCTACTATTGCTAATATGGGTTTTGGCACGTTCATTCCTCACTTTCAACAAAATGTTCTACATAATTATTGTGCTCATTATCATAATGAAAATCCTTTCCAGACTACATTTGGAAAGGATGCTACAACATTATATCAAAATGTGTTCAGCTTCGACAAATAAATCTTGGAATATTTCCCCTCAAACATTTACTTTACCAGGACTATGTTGCGGTCCAAGTTTTCCGTTAATCCATTTTTTCTTAATAAATTCAACAAAATTTTCAATAAGATTCCAACAAAGTACTAAAAATAATGACATTCCAAGCATATCTAAAACTATATAATCTCCATAAATAAATGTACTAAACGACGGGTGTGACTGGTGCCATAGTAAAACCACAAGCAATCCTTCTCCTTGTACAAAACCTGAAACTAATATAGCGACACGCTTTTTCTGATTCTTCATAAAGACGATATTTGAAAATAACGTTAAAAATGACACCATAATTAATGGGGAAACATATAACCACACAGGCTCGAAAAAAATAAAATAGTTAACCATTAAAAATACGGCAGCGGTAAGGGTAGAAAGAATGTAAGCATAAAAAATATTTTTCATGTCCAAACGCGCAATATATGTAAATGATATTATTGCAAAAATAATTAATGGCATTCTAAGGGATATCGTTAAAAACGGAATCACAATAGAAGATGTACTAATTATAAGTAAGCAAGTTACAATCCACTTTTGCTTTCGTGACGATTCATCAAAAAACTGAATAGCAATAACCACCAACCACATTGCCCAAAAAAACCAAAATCCATCCATAAAACTTCCTCCTCTCTTCTATACATATTCGTCAACAAAGTAGGTAAAATATACATAATTGTTTGAAAAAAGGGGGGAAATAAACATGGGCAAAGATAGACAGGAAAAAAAATTGAGAAAAGAAGGACGAGTTGCATCAGATAGAGATCAAAGCCTACATTATGGCGGTAGTACAAAACTAGAAGGAGAAGATTCAGCAAGAAAACGCCAAAGAGATTAATAAAAAGGTTTGTCAAAGCAGTACTCTTTGACAAACCTTTTTCATTCTTAACTAGTATGCTTACTCAAGAATTGACCTCTATACAAGTATAAATTTTGCCCTGCCTCATGCCGGATGAAATAAGTTAAGAAGTATTCTAGTACTCTTTTTCTCTTTATATAGAAAGAGCGAATGCCCACGGAACTCCAGTGGGAGCAGAGCAGAGGCAAGACACCGCAGAGCGGAGCTAGGATGGCGACATGACGCTGTTCCCACAGGACTTGGGCACCGTACTTCCTCAAGGAGGATTGGTAGCTCCGCACAGGAAAGGGAGTGGACTCTAGCGAATGGAATACAAAACAACAAAGATAGCCAAAATATAATAAGTAACCCACCAATGAGATCGTTTATTTTTAGGCTAGACCTCTTTTTAATTAATCGGGGATCTGACGATTACTATACATAGAAAGTGAAATCTCACGCATTTCTAACCACTCTTTTGTCCTATTAAATATAAGTAGTGGAGCTTTCTGCAGGTCATTGATCTTCTTTGCACCAACAGCCGTCATAATCATTTTCAATTCCTCCAATACATCCTCTATATACGTTACCGCTCCTTCCACGCCGTCTTCTTTAGCTATACGAAGAATATTCCCAGCCATCCCTGCCGCATTTGCCCCTAAAGCTATAGACTTGGCTATATCTAGTGATGTTTGTATTCCACCAGACCCAATCACTGTAACTGGAAATGGAGAATGCTTTGCTTCTGCAATGGAAACAACAGTTGGTATTCCCCACTCATGAAAAATAGATAATGACTTTTCTCTTCGTTTATCTTCAATTTTAGAAAAATTTGTACCTCCGAATCCACCAATGTCAACTATGGAGACTCCAGCATTATATAACTTAACTACAGTTTCTTTATTCATTCCATAACCAACCTCTTTTACAATGACAGGTACAGAAAGCTCTTTCGAAATTAATTCAATTCGATCAAGTGCTCCATGAAAGTTCCTGTCCCCCTCTGGCATTACTAGTTCTTGTATGACGTTTAAATGAATTTGAAGAGCATCCGCCTCAATCATATCAACACACTTTTTTGCTTGATCAACGGTGGCTTCACTTCCAATGTTAGCAAATAATATGCCGTTAGGATGCTTTTTTCTTACAATTTTAAAAGACGCAGCTTCTAAAGGATTTCTAATAGCAGACATTTGTGATCCCACTGCCATCGGCAATCCAAAATGATTTGCAATTTCTGCTAGTTGGCTGTTTATCATCTCTGTTCCTTTTCCACCACCACCAGTCATAGCATTTATAAAAAGAGGCGAACTGAGAACCAGTTCGCCAATAGAGGTTGTTAATGAAACATCCTCAACATCTATATTTGGTAGACTTTGGTGAAGAAACATTATATCATCGAACCCTGAACTTCGGGTCTGGCCTGTTTGTAACGCATGTGATATGTGTTCAAGTTTCCTTTTTGAACGACTCACCTCAATCACCTACTCTATTGTTTAATTTTTATATTTTTTTAACTGATCACCAATTACATCTCCTAATGAAAATCCAGCGTGATCATCTTGTTTTTGGTATTCTTGTTTTACTTCATTTTCTATTTTTGCTTCTTTTTCCTCTTGTAAGGCACGGATGCTGAGAGAAACTCTCTTGTCAGAAATATTTATATCTAGCACTTTCGCTTGAATTGTTTCTCCTTCTTTCAGAACTTCTCCTGGAGTACCAATATGTTTGTTAGCTATTTGAGAAATATGAACTAAGCCTTCTACACCAGGGGAAATCTCAATAAATGCTCCGAAAGAAACAAGTCGTTTTACTACACCTTCCACCATATCACCTTGTTTAAATTTGCCTTGAATTTGTTCCCAAGGTCCAGGAAGAGTATCTTTTATTGATAAAGATATTCTTTCATTATCAGGATCTACTCCTAACACTCTTACTTTTATTTGATCTCCTTCATTAAGTACCTCTGATGGTGTTTCTACATGATGATGCGCCATTTGTGATATATGTACGAGACCATCTACCCCACCTATATCAACAAACGCTCCAAAATCAGTTAATCGTTGAACTATCCCTTCTAATACATCGCCCACTTTAATAGAGGTTAGGGTTTCCCTTTTTTTCAAAGAAGCTTCTTCGTCTAAAACTGCCCGCTGAGATAGAATCAACTTATTTTTTTCTTTATCCATTTCAACAACTTTTAAACGTAGGGTTTTCCCTTTATAATTGGAAAAGTCCTCAACAAAGTGACGTTCCACTAGAGATGCTGGTATAAATCCTCTTACACCTACATCCACTACAAGACCACCCTTTACAACATCAGCTACATCAGCTTCTAAAGTTTCTCCTGAAGTTAGCTTCGCTTGTAATTCATCCCAAGCCTTTGCAGCAGCAACTGCTCTTTTGGATAATACAAGCTCATCATCAGTGGATTTTAGTACTTTTACCTCAACCTCTTCACCTTCACTCAATACATCACTTACCTTTTCAACGTGTAAACTGGATAATTCACTAATTGGGATTACTCCATCCAATTTATAGCCCACGTTAACAAATGCTTGCTTTTCCTCGATCTTTGAAATTGTTCCTGTAACAATTTCACCAACTGAGAATGTTTTCACTTCAGTCATTTCATTATTCATTTCATCTACCATCGACAATACCTCCCTAAATCCCCGATATTCGGGCATGAACTATTTATATGATAATCCTCTCAGCTTCGAGAGGCTTTTTCACTTCTTTTCGTTCATTTTCCTTTTTCACTTAGATAAAATACTAGTAGAAATATAAATATGAAATCCCCTATTTATCATATTCGTCAAGTAGCTTTTGAATCCCTGCCATAATTTTATTCGTTGCTTCCTCTGCAGAAACTTTTTCTTCTCTTAATTTATCCATATCTATTGGCTTTCCGTATACTAGAGTAATTTGCGAGAACAATTTATAATTACCAATGATAGCACTAGGAACAATATAGGCATTAGAACGTAGGGCAAAAAATCCTACTCCAGCTAAACCTTCTCCTAGTTTTCCAGATTTACTTCTTGTACCTTCAGGAAAAACTCCTATTAGCTCTCCTTCAGATAACAATTTTAATCCCGTCCTTAACGCTTGACGGTCACTCATCCCTCGACGAATAGGAAATGCACCTAATTTAGGAAGCAACGATTTTAAAATAGGAGCTTCAAACAGCTCAGATTTAGCCATAAATCTTGTTTGTCTTTTAATAAAAGCACCTAAAAAAGGAGGGTCTAATTCATGAATATGATTACAACATAACAGAACCCCTTCATTCTCTGGAATGTTTTCTTTCCCTATCACTTTCACGCGAAAAAACAATCGAAGAAATGTTCGACACAAGAATTGTCCTGTACTATATAATTTACTCACTTTTTGTTTCCCTTCTTTCATCAACAAAAGAGAGAATCGCATTTACAACTTCCGGAATTGTCATGGAGGTAGAATTTATTTCCCTTGCATCTTCTGCTTTTTTCAACGGAGCAATTTCTCTTTCTGAATCTAATTTATCTCTCAGACTTATTTCCTCTTTTAATTTTTCTAATTTAGAAGGTTGACCTTTTGTTAAAAGTTCTTCATGGCGTCTACGTGCCCTTTCCTCTACAGATGCGGTTAAGAAAATCTTTACCTCTGCTTCAGGTAACACAGCCGTACCTATATCACGACCATCCATTACTGTTCCACCGTTTTCTGCAAGTAATTGCTGCCTTTTCACCATTTCTGTGCGAACTTTTGAATGCTTTGCTACATAGGAAACTTGATTTGTAACGAAGGAGGAGCGAATTTGTTCACTAACATCTTGTCCATTAATATAAATAGACTGACCGCTATTTTTATTTTCTAAGTAAAATGTAATATTCGAGAGAACGTCAAAAAGTTTCTCTCCGTCATTTATATTCACTTTTTTATTTAGTGCTTCATATGTAAGTGCACGGTACATTGCTCCTGTATCGATATACACATAGGATAGTTTTTCTGCCACCATTTTCGCAACGGTACTCTTCCCTGCCCCTGCAGGTCCATCAATTGCAATATTAATCTGTTTCATCATGCTGTATACCCTTTCTAACAATCATATTTTTAAGACTATACGCCAATTTTATCACATTAGGCGAACGAAGGTCTATGTTTCGAAACTATACTGCTATGTTACTGCCTAGCCATTATTCGTCTTTACTTTTCTATGCGCAAGTTGTTTTTCAAAACAAAAGCGAACTATTTTCTGCCTATCCCCTTCTTTAATTGCCACAAATTGAAATGAACCCTTATCATTATCTTTTTCAGGAATGATTCGCACTACTTTTGCTGTTACATTGATATAGGTAATCTCACCTGATTGATAATGAAGTGGTAACCAAGAATTCACTTCGTCATCTTGTTTCAGTGTATGATTAGAGGGTAATAAAAGGGCCATTCCTCCTCCACTAATATCTATCGTCACTGTTGTAAACGGATGAACATTGTTACTGAGAGGCTGGACAGCAACATCTATTGGTAGTTCAATTCGAACATATTGACGCCTTTGAATTCGAATGTAATTCTCACTCTTTGGATCACTCAATACAAGCATAGGAAATTCTCTTTCTAATTTACCTAACACTTCTGTATTAAATAAGTAAATAGCTTTGTCCTTCCCAACGAACCAAGCTCGACATTGTGTTCCTTCTAACAAAAAATGAGCTTTCTTTGATACTTCTTCAACAGGATAATCAATATACAAACAATCTCCTTCTGAGTCTAATACCTTACTTCGATATCGTTTTTTATCCCCATCAGGATCATTTAATTCTAAAAATATTGTACTACCGATCTTAATCAAATGAACCTTCTCCTTTAAATCAAAAATGTACTCGAAATGATATTCGATACGAAACCTAAAATTCCTTCTTATTTTGATAAAAAAGAAAAGAATGTCTCTTTAGGTGACAAATACCCTGAGACATTCTCGGAGAAAAATTTAAAAGCTTTTTCTTGTCCAGCATTCCATTTTTTTCTTATGGGCGATACTTAGGCTCTGGATTTGCAAGTTTTTCTACTTTTTCTTCTTTACCATTTTCTGCATTTATAAAGATACGGTACGTGTCATTTTTGATTACCCCATAAAATTCATGACATAGTACTTCTTCCCCAAGCTGATTTTCTATTACTGCTAAATGATGTTCCATAACTTCCAAATTTGAATTAAGAAACTCTTGAGCTTCTTCTACTGTTAATTCTTGAGTAAATTCCTCCCGTTCACCATGCTGATCTAGATAGGCAAAGGCCTCATAACCTATTATATCCCCTTCATCTAAGGCAACCTCTAAAACAACAGAGTCCGCGTACACTCTTACATTATCCATTAATCCTACAAAATTAAATACACCAATATTGTCATACTGCTTGCTATCAACTAGCTTCATACTGTCAAAGCCATTGTTCTCTAGAAAAGCTTGTGCATTCTCGAATGCCTCATTTAAACTTATGCTCTGTTTTGCAATATCTCTTTCATTTAGCATCCAAACGGGATATCCACCCTTTTTGGTCACGTCCATCACTACATTTGTATCATGTTTTCCATCTGGAATAACTATACTGTATGCTTCATATGCCAATCCCTCACCAGTTTCTGTCACTTCTGCACCATTAACATTTTCTAAATTAAAGAAAACTTTCGCTTTTTCTAGTGCTTCCTTCTCCGATATTTCTTCTCCTACTAGGTTAGCTGCAATTTGCTCATCATTTGTAGCAAGTTCTGATGATCCCGCACCAAAGTCTACCTCAGCAAATCCTTCTACTTTTTCATCCACTATCTTAAATCCATTTACAATGGCGTTATCTAAAGGTTCATCCTCTGAAGCTAAAGCTAAATCTACATCCATCCAACGAAGGTTATCATTAAGAACCATCGATTGTACTTTTCTCATTTCATTTTGGATTTCACCTGATTGTTCATATAATGCTACTAATGTGTCATATTCCTCGTCTGTTAGCGGTTCATTCTCTAAGTCACGTACAGCGTTACGATAAGAAAAAGAACCAATATTATACAAATACTCTTCTGTTTTACTAAAAGGCATTAAAGCCAATGGCAATTGTCCTAAATCATTTTGTGCTAAAGCAGTTATTCGCCAAACTTCTGCTAGAGATGGCGACAGTCTATCTCTGGAATTCATTGCAAGTGTTGATCCGATTTCATCGTGTAATAGATCAATATGATATGTTAGTTCATGAAAGGCTCGTTGATAATTATTTTCCGATTTTATAAGAATTGAATTTTTCTCTTGATGTTCTTTATATCCCCAAAATCCTGTTCCAACTAATGCTACTGTTAAAATTCCTATCATTACAGAACGTATCACACTAACACCTCCGTCCATTTATTTACAAAAGATATGTTTCCCTATTTTCTTAATTTGAGGTCTTGTCCAAATCCACCCGGATGTTGCAGTATCAGGATTGAAATAATATAAAGCATTCCCAGATGGGTCTTGTCCGTTTATTGCATCTAAAACAGCTTTTCTTGCAGTTTCATTTGGCTCTAAATATATTTGACCATCAGCTACTGCAGTAAAAGCTCTCGGTTCAAAAATTACTCCAGATGCAGTATTTGGAAAAATAGGGCTTTGCATTCTATTTAGAATAACAGCTGCAACAGCTACTTGCCCTACATAAGGTTCGCCTCTTGCTTCTCCATAAACTGCTTGTGCCATAATTCGAATATCATTATCAGAAAAACCTTGAGGAACATTTATAGCACTTTGTATATCTGCATCGTTTGTTTCCCCTTCTGGATCTACAGTTTCGTCTGTTGGAGTTTCAACCTCTTCTTCTCCTTGTTGAGGAGTTTGTTCTGTCACCTGTCCTGGGTCTGGACTTTCCATCCCTTGTTGATCTTCTTGTGGTGCCGGTTGCTCCCACGTACCAGGTGTAGGTGGTTGATCTTGTGGTTGGCCAGTATCTGATTGCTGTTGTCCTGGGCTTGGTTGCTGTTGCCCCGTGCCTGAATCCTGCCCTTGTTCAGGAGCTGTTCCTCCCTGTTGATCTTGCTCTGGGCTACCACCGTCTTGTTCACTTTCTCCAGAATCTCTACTTCCTTTAGGGCCCTTTTGAATATCTAAAGGGGTTGTTCCATAATGGGTAAATTTCCTTCCTTCTCTTAGTGCTTTGTGCACAAATTCTTTATCGAATTGAGTTGACCTTTCTAACATCGCTTTCGTCTGATCACCTACGAGTCCATCGACATCCATCCCAAACTCTGACTGATAATTTCGGACTGCCCAGTATGTACTCCATCCGAAAACACCATCAATTTGTTCATCATAAAACCCGATATATTGAAGTCTAGCTTGTAACTCTACCACGTCATCTCCTGTAGCGCCTCTTTGGATAACTTGATCAGAAAATGCTCCAGTAGATATCGGTAATAATGTAAGCGTGACATAAATGAACATCGATATGATGCACAATCGCTTTTTTGCACTAATCCTGCTGTTATTCATGTGACATCCTCCTCATTTATTACTGTATAATTCACACTTCATGTTTCAATATGGATAGTTTTATCAAACAAGCTTATTTTATACAAAGCTACCTCCAACTTTCCTAATTTCCATAGAATAAAGACCTGATAATATGTTTCATGCCATACTTTTGGTGCCTCACAGCGTTTCTTCTCTAAATAAGAAGAGGGTGTATGGGAGTGATCTAACGAGATCCCTTCCATACACCCTCTATTTTCATTCTGGAGTTATATCAATTTTAAGATTTGATTCATTCCCACAAATACAACGTTTGAATCCTGTGTCAAAGCCCCCACTATTATTTGGACGACCACGGAGTATATACTTTTCACCACATTCATAACATCGTATGGTCACTTTATACCGCGGCTTTGTTTCAGGCAATAATGATCACTCCTTTTTTGTATTAATCAGTAATTATATACTTATCTTGTTTTTTACTATACAACGAAGTGACACTGTGGTTCAAGAAATGAGTACATTTCTATTCCATCTAAGCAATATTTTTTCTGAAATAGGATCCTTGATTTTGATTTGCCTTCTTTATCTTCCTTAAACCAAGAAACCAGAGAAATATCATAAAAGGGGTTAGCATATAAATCCATCTACTTTGTGTTAATAATATAAAGTTATAAAGACTGTGTAGTAAATATGGATAGAAGAAAGACAATGCTAAATAAAAATATTGCTTTTCTGGATAAAATTTTGCTTTACCTAAATAATATCCCATTAAAACCCCGAACAGCGCATGACTACTAACTGGGAAAACCGCCCTAAGAAAAGCAGTTTCAAGACCATTAGCTAATAAGTACAATACATTTTCAGCAGAAGCGAAACCTAATGCAACAGCGGTTGCATACACAATGCCATCATAACGTTCATTAAAATGAATATGATGATACACTGTTAATAATACAATAAACCATTTTAGAAATTCCTCAATTAAAGCAGTTTGAACAAATACTTCCTTGTAAACGGATGTAACAAAACCTTCCTCATTAAGAGCAAATTGTATGAAAAGGATTGGAAACACAAGTAAAGCACCGAATAAAAAACTTCTAAAAACCATATAAATAGGTTCTTGTTCAAAGTCATCCTTTAAATAGAAAAAACAAAGCAAAGCTATTGCAGGGGCAAGCCCTGCAGTTAATATTGGAATCATAAGGCTCATCGCCTTTCCTAACTTAATACTTTCTCTATTAATAATAAGTAATATATTCCCATATAGCAACAGTATTAATAAGTTTCTAATTCCAATGTTTACTAATTATAAAAAGCATCTTGAGTAAATTTAATGTAAAAAACCTTCTGCCACATTTTTGTTTGCCCTCAATAACGTCATTAACTTTATCCTTGCTTTCTTGCTATCATAATCTTTTCCTAAGATGACACCTGATTCATATAAATCAAATGCACTACCTAAATAATCGTAGGTGGTATAAACTTCACCTTCTTCTGCCGCAGTTGTAATAACAATATGAATACCAGCATTGATCGCTTCTTTTATAGCAGGCATCATCAATGGAGAAACCTGACCTCTACCTACCCCTTCTAAAATTATCCCATCAACCTTTGCAACGATACAAGCTCTAATTTGTTTTTCATCCGCCCCTAAGTAACTTTTCACAATATCTATCGTTGGAATATCTTTTTTTATTGGAATGTTTTTCTCTATACGAGTAGGACGCTGATATAAAAGCAACTTATCGTTATCGATAATTCCTAAGTAACCAAATCCAAATGAATTAAATCCTTGAATATTAGATGCATGCTCTTTTTTTACAAGTTTAGCAGCAAATACACGTTCATTAAATACAACGACTGTACCTATTTTATCTAGCTGTTTATCACAAGCTGAATAGATAGCGTGTCGTAAATTAATGAATGCATCACTACCTAATTGTTCAGGCGCCCTCTGAGATCCTGTAACGACAATCGGTCTAGAATTATCTATTGTCAAGTCAAAATAATATGCAGATTCTTCTAAGGAGTCCGTTCCGTGTGTTATAACGATTCCATCTGTTAGATCATTTTCAAACAACTCGTTTATTTTTTCTCGTATTTCATCTAAATCCTCAAATGTAATATGCATACTGGGCTTCTGCACCATAGAATAAATACTTACCTTAATATCTGTAGGTAAATCAAGAATATCCTTTAACTCTTCACCAGTCATGGCACCAGAAGTGAGGCGCCCCTCATCATTTTGCTTACTTGCTATTGTGCCTCCCGTCGTAATTACAGCTACCCTCTTCATAAAAGTCCTCCAATTTTTTAACCTATTTCCTACTTTGTATAGCTTGAGCAATTTGTTGTCCATGGAAACGTCCATTTTCAATAAAAATTTCATTTGCATTATTTCCTGCAGCAATAACTCCTGCAATAAAAATATTTTCTATATTTGTTTCCATCGTTTCTGAATGAAAGTATGGACGACCAGTACTATCATCAATAGATACCCCCATACTTTTAATAAAAGAATGATCTGGGTGATATCCTGTCATAGCAAATACGAAATTGGCCGCATTTTCAATGACTTGATTTCCCTGTTTAATCAATACAGAGCCTTTTTTTATTTCCTCTACTTTTGATTTAAAATACATATGAATTTTTTTATTACGAACAAGTGAATCAAACTCAGGTAGAATCCAAGGTTTTATACTACTAGAATATTCTGTGCCACGATAATATACAGATACCCGGGCACCTGCTTTCTCTAATTCTAATGCAGCATCCACTGCTGAATTTTTTCCACCTATCACCGCTACATCCTGGTCATAAAATGGATGTGCTTCTTTAAAATAATGAAAAACATGATCTTGTTCTTCTCCTTTAATCCCCATCATATTTGGCGAGTCATAATAACCCGTAGCTACTATAACGTATGTCGTTTCATACATTTTTCCCTCTTTGTCTGTTGTTAATAGAAAATTCCCGTTTGAATCCCTTGTTACATTCAAAACTTTTTCATACGCATTTATACGTAGCTGTTTTGTTTTTACCACTTCTCGGTAATATACTAGTGCCTCGTTTCTCTTTGGTTTTCTTTCCGTGCTATAAAAAGGAACATCACCAATCGAAAGCTTCTCACTCGTGCTAAAAAATTGTTGATGTGTAGGGTAATGGTATAAAGCATTTACTATATTTCCTTTTTCAATAATTAGTGGATTTAGTCCTGCGGTTTTAAGGGCAATTGCAGCCGCTAATCCACAAGGTCCTCCTCCAATTATGATAGCCTGTTCTCTTTGAATCATCATATAATCCACCTCATAACTTATGTCATCTATGTACTAACTGAAAAATCCCTTCCAACCGAAAGGGATTTTCTTTCATATATTATATTGTAATTTTGCAGTTTTGTTAAATCCAACCTCTAAATCGACTGGCTTCTGCCATTTTTCTTACACCAACCATATATGCAGCCAGACGCATATCTACTTTTCTTGACGTTGCTACTTTATACACATTATCAAAAGCAGATACCATTACTTTCTCTAATCTCTCTTCCACTTCTTCCTCCGTCCAATAATAACCTTGATTATTTTGAACCCATTCAAAATACGAAACTGTAACTCCCCCTGCACTTGCAAGTACATCAGGAACAAGGAGAACTCCTCTTTCATTTAAATGTTCTGTAGCCTCAATCGTTGTTGGACCATTTGCTGCTTCCACAATAATTTCCGCTTTTATTTTTTGGACATTCTCTTTTGTAATTTGATTTTCTATTGCAGCTGGTACTAATATGTCACAGTCGAGTTCTAGAAGTTCACTATTTGAAATAGTATCTTTAAATAGCTTTGTAACAGTTCCAAAACTATCTCTTCTGTCTAATAAATAATCAATATCTAAACCATCTGGATCATGAAGTCCTCCGTATACGTCTGAAATAGCAATGACTTTTGCTCCTGTATCATGCATAAACTTAGCTAAGAAACTTCCAGCATTCCCAAAGCCTTGGATAACGATTCTTGCGCCCTCTAAGTTAATGCCTTTTTTCTTTGCCGCCTCACGAATACAGATGGTGACTCCTTTTGCTGTAGCTGATTCACGCCCATGTGAACCTCCTAATACAATTGGTTTACCTGTAATAAATCCTGGAGAATCAAATTCCTTTATTCTGCTATACTCATCCATCATCCAAGCCATTATTTGAGAGTTAGTAAACACATCTGGAGCAGGAATATCTTTTGTAGGACCTACAATTTGACTAATTGCACGTACGTACCCACGACTTAATCGCTCTAGTTCAGGAAAAGACATTTCACGAGGGTCACAAATGATCCCTCCTTTTCCGCCTCCATATGGAAGATCAACAATTCCTGCTTTTAAACTCATCCATATCGATAACGCTTTCACTTCAGTTTCAGAAACGTCTGGATGGAATCGTACACCACCCTTCGTTGGTCCAACTGCATCATTATGCTGAGCACGAAATCCCGTAAAAATATGAATGGATCCGTCATCCATTCTTATTGGAATACGAACTGTCAACATGCGTAAAGGTTCTTTCATTAACTCAAACACTTCTTGTGGATATCCTAGACGATCTAACGCTCTTTTAATAACAGTTCTAGTTGATTGTAAAACATTCTTATTTTCCTCTTTTTCAACTTCATCTTTATTCTTGTTAGTATCTTCACTATTACCCATGTTTTCACCTCTAAGAATACGAAAATATAATTCAAAATCTACAATTTCTACTATAAAGAAACTAACCGGATTTTTCCACACCTATATTTTAAAATTAGACTCAGTTAAACGTTGACATTGATTTTTACTTCTGGTTGCTCGCTTTGTTTGGACGAACTGCAAGTCTCTTTCCAATTCGGCCTAAGAACGAGCCCAAGTCTTGTGGGCAATGACGTAATGTCGACATCCTCTCTCCTGGCGAAGTGCAAATATTGTGGACGATAAATAGTTTGCTTTTACTTTTAATCGGGCAGGTTATTTGACACGAGCCGTTGGCGCATAGAGCTAAACAACTACAAAGCCCAAAAAGGAATGCTTTATAATCTTTTTTAAAAGGACATTAGAAAAAGCCTATATCGTTAGAACAAAAATAGTATAAGCATCTAACATAAAAAAAACTCCTTTTAAAGTCTAGGAGTTTTTAAATAAAGGAATTATTTAATTGTTGAATCGCATGTTTTTGAATAATCGTCTTCCCGTATTCCTCTAGTCGATATGTTGTAACCGTTGCTGTATCTCCATATTCTACGACAATGGAAATAAAAGATTCAACACCTATTGAAATTGCATCAATTTCGTTAAATTGTAGATAATAGCTATCTTCATAATGATACAATTTTCCTGAACTAATTCCTAAGGTAGTTAACTGTTTTGCTAATTGTATTACATCCTCAATATCCTCAAATTTAAATAATAAATTATCATTCACATCTAATGTAATTTGTAATTCAATAAAAGAGTCATCAAAAGTTTCTTCTGCCTCATCTGTTATAGTAACAATCACAACCATTCCTTGAGATGGTAAAGCGAAAACTTCAACAATTACTGGACCTTCAGCATCGAAGCCTAACTCATCACTTGCTTCTGTTATCATATCTCGAAATAAGTCGTGAATTTTCGGAACATCCATCCAAATTTCATCTTTGGTAATCCCTCTTTCTTTGAGGTCATCAAAGGTTAAAAATATTTTGATTTTATCTGATGCTAACCGCTCCAGTCGCATGGTCGGTCCTCCTTGATGGTGTCATAAAAAGTGTCTATTCTCACGTTTTCAATACTCTTACTGATAAACTATGTATACAGCATGTTTTTGGTTCAACCGAATGCCTAAGAATATTTTTTTCTTCTAAATGAAAGCTTGTCCATGCTTATGAGGTTTCCCGGAAAATACACGTTCGTAAGAGTGCATAAACTATCTAGTTTTTAACACCTTTGTTTGTATTCCATTCGCTCCAACCTGCTCACTTTCCAAGGGAGTTACCGATCCTCCTCAAAATTCCGCATTAAACATCTAAGAAAGTATTTTGTCCCTCCATGGTTCATGTTTCCACTTGCTTGAAGCTGTATTCTCGTCTGAAATTACGCCTTTTCATTTCACCTTAAAGTACAGCTGTATATTCTCATTTATTGGAAGAAAAGCAAAAAAAGGACCGTACTTAATTAGTCCTTTTTCCAATTATCTTAAAAATATGTATTTGTGGTACTGCACCTAGGCGAAGAGGTAGTTTCCTCGTTCCGAAACCGTTACTAATAAAAACTGGTATATTTCTTTTTTGTTTCCAACCGCCCTTTTCTGCTATTCCTATAGGGCCTATTCTAATTTGTCCTCCGTGTGTATGACCTGAAAGGATTGCTATTATATTTTGGGAGTGCTCCATTTCTTTTATAATATTTGGATCATGACTAATTAGAATGCATGGTCCTTCTGCATAAGACATTGCCCTTTGTAAATCACTTCGTAAGCTAGTTACATCTTCTACGCCAACTAAGCTCCATAAAACATTTTCCTCTTTAAATAAATAAGACTCATTCTCTAATAAAGTTATCCCTCTTTGAAAAAGAATTTGACGGAGTTTATGCTCACCAAATTCGTAATCATTATTTCCCCATATAAAAAAAACTTGTCCGAGAGTTTGTATACTAGTAATATTGTTATTTACTAGGTCATCCTTTACCCCTCTTTCTACTAAATCACCACCAATTACAACAAAATCAACAGGAGGTAACCTTTGTAGGATTTCCTTTTTTATTTCACGTCGATGTACATCACTTATAAATAGAAAACTAATTTCTTTTGTAATATTATCTACGTATAGTACCTCTTCCGTTATTTGCAATTCTTTTGCTTGATTAGCCATATACGTAAGTAAGATAAAGAAAAGGACTGTTAATAAAAGAATGAAAAAAATCAATGGTGATCTCTCCTTGTGTATCGAGATAATCGTTTTGAATAGTCAATGGCTTCCATTATAGCATAAGCACTTGCAAAAGCGAGCATGAGAATTGCCACTAGTTTATATAGAATTATCAAAACTAAAAGAACGATAATGCTGAAGATTTTTTCGTATTTATGAATGTTGGGAAAAAGGTATAAAAAAAGAAGCTTTGATAAACAAAGAAAACCTATAACAAAAAATACTACCAACATAAACCATGAGAAAGGCTCAAAGAAGAATATTTCCATTCTAATTTGACTTGATGACGTAACAATATCCTTCCATTTTTGATGTACGAAGTGGAAAGAAAACAACGTGATCAAGTATAAAATAATTCGTACCTTCAGTTGGAACACCTCCAACTAACTAGTTATTGTTTTATTAATACAATCTATATGTCATCATCAATAAAATGAATACCATTTAATATCTAAAAAGAAGATATATAACCTGAAATTTCCGTTCTTTTTTATAATACAAAAAGTGTCCACTGATCTCTTGGACACTTTTGTATTAATATAAATCTAGAATAATCCTACAGCACGTCCGTGTTCGTCTACGTCCATTTTTAATGCAGCTGGTTCTTTCGGTAGCCCAGGCATTGTCATTACATTTCCAGTAAGTGCTACGATAAAACCCGCGCCAACAGCTGGTTTTAATTCACGAACAGATATTGTAAAGTTTGTTGGTCTACCAAGTTTAGTAGGATCATCAGATAAGGAATATTGTGTTTTCGCCATACAAATGGGGAATTTATCCCATCCCATTTTACTAAAAACTGTCATTTGTATCTTTGCTTCCTTTGAAAATTCAACCCCAGTTGCTCCGTAAACCTTTGTTGCAATGGCAGTTATTTTTTCTTCAATAGAGGAATCCAGATCATACATTGGAGTAAAGTCTTTTTTAGAGTTTGTAATTTCTTTCACTACTCGAGTAGCTAAGTCTTTACCTCCACTTCCTCCTTTTTCCCATACGTCTGCAAGTTCAACATTGATTCCTTGCTCATGACACCAGGTTCTTAAAGTGTCAATTTCTTCGTCCGTGTCATGAATGAAACGATTAATTGCTACAACATGTGGTAATCCGAACGCTCGAATTGTTTCCACATGTTTCTCTAAATTTGCTAATCCCTTTTTTAAGGCTTCTACATTTTTAGATTTTAATTCATCCTTTGGTACACCACCATGCATTTTCAAAGCACGTATAGTAGCTACAATTACCACTAGATCTGGATCAATTCCTCCTGCTCTAGTTTTTATGTCTAAGAATTTCTCTGCTCCTAAATCAGCACCAAATCCCGCTTCTGTCACTACATAATCTGCTAGCTTTGATGCCATTTTCGTAGCTATAACACTGTTACAACCATGTGCAATATTTGCAAATGGTCCTCCGTGGATTAACGCTGGAGTATTTTCCAATGTTTGAACTAGGTTAGGTTTAAGTGCATCTCTTAATAATAAAGTTAATGCCCCTTCGACTTGTAAATCTTTCACTGTTACTGGATTTTCTTCAAATGTATATGCGACTACAATTCTCGATAATCTTTCTTTTAAATCGTCTAGACTAGTAGCAAGGCATAAAATCGCCATTATTTCAGATGCTACTGTAATATCAAAACCGTCTTCCCTAGGTACACCTTGTAATGGCCCACCCAAACCAACAATAACATTTCGTAAAGCACGATCATTTAAATCTAGGACTCGCTTCCATACAACTCTGCGAACATCAATGTTCAATTCGTTTCCTCGATGAATATGATTATCTACTATTGCAGCAAGTGCATTGTGTGCTGTAGTTATTGCATGAATATCCCCTGTAAAGTGCAAGTTGATATCTTCCATCGGTACTACTTGGGAGTAGCCACCTCCTGCCGCTCCTCCTTTTATACCCATTGTTGGTCCTAAAGAAGGTTCTCTCAAAGCAATCATCGTATTTTTCCCTATTTTATTTAAAGCCTGCCCTAAACCAACAGTAACCGTTGATTTCCCTTCCCCGGCAGGAGTTGGATTAATCGCTGTAACTAAAATTACTTTCCCAGTTG
Organism: Evansella sp. AB-rgal1; assembly: GCF_041820985.1. Taxonomy (NCBI): domain Bacteria; kingdom Bacillati; phylum Bacillota; class Bacilli; order Caryophanales; family Bacillaceae; genus Evansella; species Evansella sp. AB-rgal1. The sequence goes on along the minus strand of NZ_JBGUAU010000002.1, from coordinate 136,968 downwards.
GTTTATCCTTCAATCTATCTAAAATGGATAATGACAGCTTTGCCTTAAAGTGACCATATGGCTCCCATTCTTCCACCGATAGCTTAAGTTCGTCCACAATATCTTGAATTCGTTTCATCTTTGCTTGTTGTGCAATTTCAATATCTGATTTTACATTTGAACTCATTTTTTCACTCCTTCAACTTCCATTGCTTTCATTCCACCTAGTATAGCTTTTTATTTACTGGAACTTAATTTTTCCCCTCTAAAACTTGAATGAGGAAGGAAATTAAGCTTTACTTACATAGTATATCAGTTTTTTTTATGAAAACACCTAATAATACCATGTCCTTAAACACGGTCAATTCCTAAATAGTGTGCAATTTTAGATGTATGTATACTAAAGTGGGAAACATCATGTCTTACTATAGTAGGATATACTAAAGCTGCCGTTAAAAACATTACCATTAACTTTTACTTTACTGGTATTTTTTTTATAAGATGGGATGTTTAAAGCAATGAATGAACTAGGTCGATCGATAACAGGAGACCTTATCTTCTATTTCTTTATTACAAGGTTATTCTCATTGATTATGTATGCTGAAACCTTTCACGAAACTATAGTATGATTTGTCTGCAGGAATTCTTATCCACAGGTCAAAAAAATATAGTTTAACAATCAAAAACATACAATGATAATTGTACATTTTTTTCTGTTTTTATCTTGTTCGAGGTAACCCGCAATTTCTTTCTTCCACTATCAGAATGTTTCGTAATAATCGTTTTTCTTATAAAAGAACGCCCCCTTTATCTTTTATTATAATTGAAGGTTTATTGATCGTTGACATTATAAAACAAAAAGTCATAAAAATGTTCATTTTTTTAAAACAGTGCGTAATAAGAAAAGTACAAGACTCGCAAACTCAGTCTAAGATCTGCCAATGTTCTGACCGAAATAAAAAAGCCATTTAGGCTTTTTTATTTATGATATAAGTTAATGTCATATTTATTTTTTAATTCGTGAAACTGTGCTATTCGTTTCACTTCTAACTGATTTGAATTCCAAATCTCTGAGGAACGATCAATGATATCATTTTTTAATTCATCAAAATCTTTTTCTGTTTTTTCAAATTTTTTTGACTTACCCTCAAAAAAATAGAAGCTTATAAACAACATCGCAATCCAGGCTAAAATGATCCAATCAGATATTAGCATTGTTAAATATGAGCCTGACACGCCTTCACCAGATGTGATTCTTAGTACAATATAAGCAATTCCTAATATCAAAATAGAAAGAAATGTTAATCCTGTTTTCATTAATGCTTTTTCTGCCGTTTCTACCTTCACTTTTGCCTTTATTAATGCTTCTATAACAACTTCATGGTGCTCTTTCATATCAACAATTGAATCCTTTTCATTTTCACCCATAAAAAATCCCCCTAGCAATATAATTAGTACATTATATGCAAGAGGGACAAGTTATACGTCTTAATGAATTCAAAATTATCGAGCCAAGAATGAGTAAATAAACATACCTGACACTAATAAAATAAAAAGCACTAACAAAATTCTTACTAATGGAAACTGAAAATTGCTTTTCTTTTTTGGGGTTCGATTATTTTTAATTTTTTGATACTTCTTTTCCTTATGAATATCCTTACGCGAAGGAAGACTTAATACATCTAACGTATTTGAAATCGTAGACTCTTTATCTTCATTTAATTCCGGGCTATCTTTCTCTTTATACAATTTTTTCCTTTTTAATTGCTTTACTTTACTGCGAGGAGGATAACTCGACATTTTCCCCACCTCTCTCTATTACCATTTTTCTTATTTAAATTTACCATGAAAACAACATATGTAAAGAATTATTTTGAAATTTATTCGTTACTACGAACATTTAGAACACCAAGTCTAATACACCAGCCTAACAACATGTCAACAACCATATGACAAATAATTACAGTTAGTAAATTCCCAGTATAGAAAAATAACAATCCAATTACAAAGCTTAAAACAATGGTAAAAGTAAATAAAAACAGATTTTGTAGATAGCGAAAATGTATAATAGCAAAAATGAGAGATGCTGCTATTAAGCCAAAACTACTTTGTATTACTCCACGAAAAAGAATCTCTTCTGAAAACCCTACAATAAAAGATAAAAATGCAATGCGAAATATAGAGCGATTTCTAAAAATTCTCTCATTTATTCCCCCATCGTCAAATAGATGTTTAGGTAATATTTTTGCTAGAAACAGTTCAAAAATAACAACGATAATAGCCACTCCGATACCTAGTAGGAGGTGGTTCAAATCCCAATAAATTAGTGAGAGAGGATATAGCGGGTCTCGGTACAGAAGAAAACTAAGAACTACTGCGATAATTAACATTATCATTTGAGTTAAGTACAAATTTAAGAGTAGCTCTCTATCTGTTAACTGTTTTATTATTTCTGCCTGCTTTTTCACTTTAAGCTACCTCCAGTACTTGGTAGCAAGATAGATTTTAATTGTTCCTGCCAAGTTACTATTTCCGGTTCTTTCATAGATTTCCTATTATTTTCAGATGATTTTTTAAGGGTTATTCCACAAACAGAACAACATACTAATGGAGATTTCCCGTTCTTTTCTCCAAAATAATTCAAAATAGCTGTTCTTATGCAGAAATTATCACTCAGTATCTGTTCTAATTGGTGAAAGCGTTGAAGTTTATTCTTTTTCCTTTGTTGAAAATAATGATTAAGACGAAGTTTTGAATCCTCATTTATTTCCTTTATTACAACTTTCCCTTTTAGTACATTCAACTTCTCTAAGTAAAACAACAGCATTTTCCACCTAGTATCATCTATCAACAAGAGTTGCTGTATGGAACTATCAAACTTTTGTTTCGTTTTATAACAATTATTTATCACCTGGAACCACACCTTTAATTCCTCCGGAGTAGGAAATTCACGTTCAATAAACGATATAGGAACATGTCGATCCTCCTTTGTATAGAGAAGGATAGCCATACATTCGTTTCCATCTCTCCCACCACGCCCAACCTCTTGAACATATTGCTCTATCGAATTAGGTAAATGGTAATGTAATACAGTTCGAACATTTGGTTTATTAATTCCCATTCCAAAAGCATTCGTACAGCAGATATATGTTAGTTCATCTCGAAGAAATTGATGCTGTACTAACAAACGATCTTCTTTGGACATCCCCCCATGGTAAAACGCTACATCTTGATAATCACGTTTTTTCATTTCAACGGCTAGTTGAAATGCTTCATTTCTAGTTGCTGTGTAAATAATGGCTGGTTTTTCAACAACTTTTAATATCTCAAAAAACCGATTTTTCTTTTCTTTGTTGCTCTCAGTTTGATATACATTGTACTTTATTTGAGGACGATTAACGGAAAAACGGTGGACAACTAAATCCTTCATGGATAAGCGGGAGATAATATCTTCTTGTACCTCTATTGTAGCTGTAGCCGTTAAGGCGAAACAGGGAGGCGAACCAACCATTTCCTTTATATCTTTTAAACGTAAATAATCTGTTCGAAACTCATGACCCCATTGCGATATACAGTGGGCTTCATCTACAACAAAAAGCCCCACATGTATTCGTTTTAATTTTCTCGCAACATATTCATTTGTTAACATTTCAGGAGAAATAAATAGAATTGTCTTTTCATTTAGATTAGCTATGACACTCTTCTTCTCCTCGAAGGTTAATGTTCCATTTAATTGAACTACATCTTTATCCCCCTGTGCACGTAATTGATGAACTTGATCCTCCATTAGTGACAACAGAGGTGAAATTACAAGGGTTAAACCTTTTGTTAATTTGGCAGGTAGATGGTAGCATAATGTTTTCCCACCACCCGTAGGAAGAATTGCTAATACATCTTTACCATGAAGAACTGAAGTGATGATCTCCTCTTGTCCAGGACGAAATTCTGTAAATCCGAAATGTTCATGCAGTACGGTAGTTAGCTTAGTCACAGTATTCACCTTTTTCCTTTGTTAAAGCTAATCGTATTTGGAAATAGTTATAAGTTGTTCCTAAATGATCTTTGATCACTTTTAATTTTTTTGTATTTAATTTTGAAGCAATATCTAACACAGCTTCAATTTCTTTCTTAGTTATAAATGGATCATAAGGAAAATCTTCATCGTATAAAGCTATTTCAATGATATGATCTTCTATCGTACTTTTACGTAAGTTTCGAATCAAGGCAATTTCTTCAATAGACATTCCTTTTTTTAATAATACATGTGTTTCTTTTGCAGAGACAGTAACATGCTGTTTTTCTATATCGGTCATAAAGTGCTTTAAGAAAGAATAACTAACCTCATTACTCTTTATCTCTTTCATCATAAAATGAATGACAGATTGAAAATGCATTTTTGTAAACAAAGCGTCATTTGCATATCCTTTACTAAGTTGTTGAAACGTTTTTCCTGTTTTTTTTGTACTTGTAAGACGATCAACAAATAAATCCGCTTCACGATTAGGAAGTTTACTAAGAACTGTGAATAAGTCATGATACAACAAGTCGCTCATCCTAGTAACAGAATAAGTATACATGTGAAATAATTGCTTAACCCAATGCTGAGTATGTAGTTGATATGAAATTGGAACAAAAGAGGGAGTTCCGTTTCTCATTTGTGATAAACTTTGTACCGTTAAAGCGAGTCTATCCCAAAACTGGTATGCAGAACCATTCCACTCAAATTTTGCCCCATGGTAATTTTTAGGTAAGTAATACATACTATTTAGAGTTAATAAGGTTGACTCTCCTTTAGGTGTTATCATCACAACATCTTCACTGGAATAATAAATCCAGTCATTTTCAACCATTTGTTTAATCGTGTTTTCAAAAGTTAGCTTGTTTAAATCTTTTATTGAACTAACAAATGGAGATACATGAAAATAGTAAGCATCTTGTATTGTTTGAGCAGACCTCTTCCCTTTAATAAGATGGAATATTCCACCTACGGTTCTTTGCCCGTTTATTTTATCTATAAACGTAAGGATTAACCAATGATAATAATCCATTACTAATAAACCCCTTTTTAAAAATTCTTTAACCCTATTAATTATATAGGTGTCTAGCATATCTTTCTACTAAAATTCCTTTAATGATAAGTATTCTCAGTAATTTTATATTGAAATGTATCATGGGAACATTTACAATAAAATAAGGAAGAATGAATTTCACAATTAAATTTGTTCTTAATCAAAGATCCTTTAGAATAAAAAGAGAAAATTAAGGGATTCTATAATTTAATTTCAATGGGAGGTTTTTTGTTATGGCAAAGTACACAATCGTGGACAAAGACACTTGCATTGCATGTGGAGCATGTGGCGCAGCAGCACCTGATATTTATGATTATGATGATGATGGTATCGCATTTGTAATTCTTGACGATAACCAAGGTACAGCAGAAGTTCCTGAAGATCTTTATGAGGATATGGAAGATGCTCTTGACGGCTGTCCTACAGATTCAATCAAAATTGCGGAAGAGTCATTTGATGGCGACGCATTAAAGTTCGAATAGATACAATAAAAAACCACCGATATCGGTGGTTTTTTAATTAAGTCAATCGTTTAAATTAGCTTTTAGAATAATCCTATCTTTTTTCACTTCTACAAGTTCTTCTTGTTCCCACTTCTTTAATTGTCTACTAATTGTTTCTCTAGTGGAACCAATTATGTTCCCCATTTCTTGATGTGTTAATCTTATTGTATTTCCTTGTGTTTCTTGTAAATGAGCCAATGCTCCTTTTAGCCTTGCCTCAACATTTAAAGATAGTATTTCATTTAATCTTTTTTGCAAAAAGATTATCTTGTCATTCATCACTTGAATCATCCGAAAAGCAATTTGAGGATGATTCTTCACTAAGGTTTCAAATCCTTCTATTGGCAAAGCTAAAACTGTTACATCTTTCTTTGCTTTGGCTGTTCCAGGATATGGAGAATGATCAAAAATCCCTGTATGAGGGAATATTTCTCCCTTACCTAAAACATTTATTAAGCTTTCTTCTCCTGTTTCCGTTAATTTACTTATTAAGATAGTTCCAGCCCCTAGTATATACAAATGGGTTTTCGTAGAACCTTCAATAAAAAGTATTTCTTTATCTTTTAGATGAATGACTCGACTTAAGTTAAGAACTGGCTGCAATTCCTCATCCTCGAGACCTTCAAAAAAAGGCATTTGTTTAATGTGATTGTGCCAATTTTTCATGGTTTTCCCCCTATATAAATAATGGCTCTGTTAAAAGTTTTTTGTTGATTTTTACTCTAGGTTTCTTGATTTCCTAGGGCGTACCGTAAGCATATCCGGTCGTTAACTCCCAGTTTAGGGGCTCGTCTGCACGTTTTTCCCATAGGAGACTCGCACCTTTCGTAAAACTCAACATGTCTTTTAACATAGCCTAAAGAATAAATGCCTAGCAAGAGAGTTTTATGAAATGTAATACCTTTATAGGGTAATTCTTTTGCTAATGTGCCCTTATGAAAACACCTTCTGTAATTATAAGCTATGTATGTAAACATTTCATCCAACTTCTTTCATATAATTCAAAGTTTATTTGAGAGTTCAATTGAATTACTTTTTACATGTATGGTAAAGTGGTAACTAGTGAAAGATTTGTTTTAATATAGAAAGGTGGAGAAACATGGTAATTGCAAAAAGATGTCTCTTATTATTATCTATTTGTGCTATTTTCCTTATAGTTGCATGTGGGAATAATGGAGATAAAGAAGAAACAGGTGATGCTGGCACTGAGGTGGTGGCTACTGTAAATGGAGAAGATATTTTCCGAAGTGATATAAATGAAGCGGCCCTTCGTGAAGGTTTCGATTTAGAAAGTGAGCAAGCAGCAGAAATTGCGGCACAAGTAGAACCTATTATACTTGATCAATTAATAAGAGAGCGTCTACTATTGAATGAAGCAGATGATCAAAATATTAAGGTTACAGAAGAAGAAGTTACTGTTCATTTAGATCAAATGAAAGAAGAAGCAGCCTTAACTTTACCAGAAGATATGACCTTTGATGAAGTTTTAGAAATGCAAGGTTTAACCGAAGATTCTCTTCGTGAGCATATGGAACAACAACTAAAAGTGAGAAAACTGCTGGAGTTAGAACATATTGATAAAAGTGTACTAGCTGTAACCGAGGAAGAAAAAAGAGAATATTATGAGCAACTTGTTGCACAACATGAAAATATAGATGAGTATGAAGTTCTAGAAGATGAAATAGAACATTACTTGATGCAGGTTAATTACCTGGAGAATCTTCAAGAAAACGCCGACATTGAAACATTTATCTAAACCACTACAGAAAAGACATTTTTCAGAAGTGAAAGATGTCTTTTTTTCATTTATGGATTTAATTAATTCGGATCATTCTCTTTTCTGTTCATAAGGCATATCTATTACATTTGATCTTGCATTAACTACTCTTGCTGCGGCAAACAAGAAATCAGACAAACGGTTTACATAACGAATTGCCAAAGGGATGAAAGATGTATCGTCTTCAATATCCACTATGTTTCTTTCTGCTCTTCTTGCGATTGTTCGACAAACGTGTAAATAAGCAGCTCCTTGCACTCCTCCTGGCAATATAAAAGATGTTAATTGTGGAGCCTCCTTCCAATAAATATCTATTCTATTTTCTAAGTACGCTACGTAGCTATCTTTTGTAGCCCAGTTTTCTTTCTTTGTGACATTCGCCAAATCTCCGCCAAGGTCAAACAATTCATGTTGGATTTTTTGTAAATCTTCCTTTATATCACTGCAGTTTTCATCCAAAAAAGTAATTGTCACCCCGATATAGCTGTTTAATTCATCTAATGTTCCATACGCTTCTACACGTTCGTGGGATTTCCTTACTCTTTTTCCGATTAATTGGGTTTCTCCCTTGTCTCCTGTTTTTGTATAAATCTTCATCCTGCATTCCCTCCCTTGATTTTCAAATAGTTTTTTGGTTTTGTTCTACCCTGAAAATACGTGGGTTCATGGTAGTCAAACTTATCTAGTATTACTAACTCTGTTGGACTGTATTCCATTCGCTCCAGTCCACTCCTTTCCTGTGGGGAGTTGGCAAGCCTCCTCTACTCTACTTCCCACTGGAGTTCGTGGACCTGCGCTCATTCCATATAAAGAGAAGAGTACTAATATACTTCATAACGTATTTTCATACGCCATGGTCAAATATCCACTTGCTTGGACTTTACTACTTTATATGTATTTCATATATTCCATTATGATTATACAACAATTATTGATCAACAATAAAAAAACATACCTCGTGCATTCTTATAAATTTAACGTTACACTAATAAAAGATTAGAGAAAGTTAGGAGATGTTACGATATGAGTGTAGAAGAACACAAAAAAGAAGCTCCGCAAACTGTTTCTTGTATGGTTCTCACCGTTTCGGATACAAGAACGAAAGAAACGGACAAGAGTGGTCTTTTAATGAAACAATTACTGGAAGCTAGTGACTTTCATGTAATGAAACATATAATCGTAAAAGATGATTATTCTGCTATACAACAAATGATTCGTTTAGCAGATTCCGACAATTCTATTGAAGCATTACTAATTAATGGTGGTACGGGAATTACATTTAGAGATACAACATATGAAGCTGTCTCTAGTATGTTAGATAAAGAATTAAATGGCTTTGGAGAACTTTTTCGCTATATAAGTTATGAATACGATATAGGTCCAGCTGCCATGTTAAGTAGAGCTATCGCTGGAGTGCGTGGCACAACGGCAATATTCTCTACTCCAGGCTCTTCTGGGGCTGTAAAATTAGCTATGGAAAAATTAATTCTCCCTGAACTTGCTCATGTAATGCGTGAAATATATAAGGATAGAAAATAAACAAAAGAAAGATTAGTGAGCATCTTAAGACAAGAAATATATATCAACAGAAAAAGGCGACTCGAAGAGATAACTCTCGAGTCGCTTTTTGTTTGTTTCCTGTGGAACAAGATCTTTCTTGAAATTTAGTCATATTTTATTCATGTTCATACGGTAAAAAGACGGAAAATGTCGTGCCTTCGTTTAATTTGCTGTGTGCAGAAACTTTCCCATGGTGTGCTTCAACAATATTCTTAACAATAGCAAGCCCTAAGCCTGTACCAGATCTTCCTCTGGTTCTTGCTTTATCTGCTTTATAAAAACGTTCAAATACAAACGGTAGATCTTCTTCTGGAATTCCTGTACCGGAATCTTCAATATCGATCTTAATGCCGTTATGGAATGGTTCTACCCTTAAAACAACCTTACCACCTTCTGGTGTATGTCGAATTGCATTATCAATTAAATTTGTTAAAACTTGCTCTACTCTATCGCCATCTGCATGTATATTTTTATGTACTTCATGAACTTCATCAAGTAAATGAATGCCGTGTTCTTTTGCAACACCTTGAAATTTCTTTAATACTCGTTTACAAAACTCTGTTATATTCATTTCTTCCACATTTAATTGAATATGTCCTGCTTCCATCCTAGCTAAATCTAATAATTCATTAACGAGACGCCCCATTCTAAGAGACTCATCATAAATGATTTGAGCAAGCTCCGTCTTTTCCTCTTCAGAACTAGCAATACCATCAATAATAGCTTCACTATATCCTTGAAGCATGGAAATAGGAGTTCGAAGTTCATGTGAGACGTTAGCAATAAAATCTTTACGTAGTTTATCATGGAGTCTTTCTTCAGTCATATCACGTAATACAGCAACGGCACCTCGAACATCTTGTTGATCATAAAGTGGAGTCATTAGTATTACCCAACTACGTCCTTGAATATCTACCTCACCCATTTGTTCCTTTTCCTCTTTAACAACTAGTTCAAATAAATCTGCTAATTCTTTTGGCAAGTCACCTGACTCTTCTACTTCATAGCCTTGCTCATAAAGCCAAGCTCCAATAAATTCATTAGCAGGAGGGTTTGTTACCATAACAGACCCTTCTCTATCAAGAGTTATTACTCCATCAGCCATGGAGCTTAAAATACGAGAAAGTTGTTCTTTTTCTTGGTTTAACGCGTTTAGGTTTGTATTTAGTGCTCTTGCCATTCTATTAAATGCTATGCCTAATAAACCAATTTCATCATTTGTTAATATTGGAACTTTCATATCAAAGTTTCCTTTTGCTACTTCTAATGATGCATTTCGCATTTTTCTAAGTGGGGCTGTAATTCTAGTAGTTAGAAAAAAAGCAAAAATAGTAGTTAAAACAATTGCGATCCCAGCAGAGAGAAAAATAATATGTTTAGTTTGAGTTGTAGCATTCTCTACAATTTCAAGAGATTGATATATAAAAATCTGTGCATTTTCTGCTGTAGATATTTCTACTGGAACCCCTACAACGAGAACAGCTTCTGAAACATCCGACTCATTCATTGGTACAGTGTAATTTATGCGAGTTACAATTGTCTCTCTATTATTTACAGCACGTGAAATATCTCGGTCTTCGTAAAAAACCGAGATAGGTAACTCTGTGTCGATTCCACCCTGAGTAAACCAATGATTTTCTTCGTCTAATAACAATACTACATTAATTTCATACGTTTCAGATAAATCTGAGCTTATTGAAAAAGCAGCATCACCTGTCTCCTCATTTTCAAATAAAGAAGCAATTACTGTAGCGTGATTTAACAATTGGCTTTCGGCTTGATCTGAATGAAATTTATCAAAATACTGAAGTAGCATTATTGTTAATACAGTTAAGACGACAGAAACTAATAGTAAAATGGTTAACCACAGTTTACCTACGACACTACGCCATAACCACATTACTCTTTCACAGCCTCAAACTTATAACCGACTCCCCATACGGTTGAAATCATATTTGCAGCTTCAGGAGAAACTTTATTCAGTTTCTCTCTAAGACGTTTAATATGTGTATCTACTGTTCGTAAATCTCCAAAAAACTCATAATTCCAAACATCTTTTAATAATTGCTCTCTCGCAAATACTTTATCTGGTGATTGTGCAAGATAATGTAACAACTCATATTCTTTGGGTGTTAGATTAATATGCTTTCCATCGGCCGTTACACGGTGAGCATCATTATCGATGGTTAAATGCGGGAATACTAACACATCTTTTGTTGTCGTTTCTGTTTGTAAAAATTTCGTTGATGAAGATCTACGTAAAAGAGCTTTTACACGTAAAACCACTTCTCTTGGACTAAAAGGTTTTACAATATAATCGTCTGTTCCTGCTTCAAAGCCTTGTACACGATTCGCTTCTTCCCCTTTTGCAGTTAGCATAATAATAGGCGTTGCCTTATGCTTACGAAGTTCCTCACAAACCTCAATTCCATCTATGCCAGGCATCATCAAATCTAACACGATAAGATCGTAGTCTTCATCGAGAGCCATCTGCAATGCTTTTTCTCCATTTTCTGCATCGTCGACATTATACTCTTCTCTTTCTAAATACATTTTCAGTAGCCGACGGATTCGATCTTCATCATCTACAACTAGGATTCTTGCTTCCTGTGTCACGTAAATTCCCCCTCATTTACAGTTACATGATATTGTCAGTTCGTTTTTCCACATTATTTTACATCTTTTATTATTTTACCATGTTAAAAGATATTAATAAAACTATCTAAAAATATGACAGCGCACTTTCTTTTATAATTCATGTTTTCAAGGAATCCAAACTATCATTTTTTCGTTAGAATAGAATTAAAATGCATAAGAATGTAATCCAGCTATAACTAAGTTAACAAAAATTAAATTAAACATGATTAACGCAAACCCAATTACACAAAGCCAAGCACTTTTTTCTCCATGCCATCCTCTCGATAAACGAAGGTGAAGATAAGCAGCATAGAATAAAAATGTTATTAGTGCCCATACTTCTTTCGGATCCCATCCCCAAAATCTAGTCCATGCTATTTGGGCCCATATCATTGCAAAAATAAGTCCACCTAACGTAAATACAGGGAATCCGATTGCAATAGCACGATAACTTAGTTCGTCTACTGAATTAGGGTTAACATTTTTTAACCAAGGTTGAATTTTCCCACCAATAGGCTGACGGAACAGTAAAATAAATACTCCATAGATGAAAAGTCCACCTATAATAGACCATAATACCGTATTTAAATCATCACTACGAATGATAGCAGGAGCTTGAATAAATGGATCAAATCTTCCTTCAGTAAGTAAAACCCCTTCATTAGGACCAACTAGTGCTGGCTTATAATATGTGATTTCTGCTTCTACTCCATTTTCATTTACATACTCAAATGTTGCTTCGTAATTCATTGCACTGAAACTTATATTAAGTAAAATATACGCAAGTACGGCGAGACAAGAATACAATATAAATTCTACACCGACTACTTTTTTTGTTATTTTTCTAAAATCAATTACTCGAAGTAAATACAATAAACCACCAACAAACCCTAGCGCCAAAATCCCTTGCCCGAGGGCAACTGTTATTACATGAATGTGTAACCAATAAGATTGTAAAGCTGGAATAAGTGGTTGCACTTCTCTAGGAAACATGGAAGCATATGCGATAATCAACATAACAACAGGCATTGTGAATAGGCCTAGATAATTATTTTTATACATAGGGTATATTACTACAAATGCAAGAGCCATAGCTATTCCGAGAAATGTTGTATATTCAAACATATTACTTACTGGAGCATGTCCAACTCCAACCCACCTTAAAATAAAATAGGTAATGGAAGTTGCAACCGCAAGGATGGAAAAAACATAACCGTAAAAACCAGATTTGTTTTTTTCTTCTCCCTCTTTTGTTTTAAAACGTTTACCAGTGATAGATACGGTAAAGAATATTGTTGCTAGTAAATACATAAAGAACGAAATAAGCAAGAAGTTACTGCTTAGTTGAATCACTATTGTTTCCTCCTTCTTCCCCTTCGGAGTTTTGCTCCTCATCTAATTGATCTTTTGGAATCGGTATAGCGGCTTTCGATGCAACAAAATCTATATCGCGCTTTAAAGCATGCCAATTTTTATTAGCATGACCAGCTATCCAAATCTTTCCATCACGATTTTGTATCCAAATTCTTCGGTGATGCCAATATGATCCTTGAATTAAACCGATCATAAATATAACGCCGCCAATAGAGATAATTGGAATTGTTCTATCTTTTCGAACAGTTAAAGCCGTAACATGCTTCATATCTACATCAATCATACGAATTCTATAATCATTTTCCCCTATTAACGGTTCATTTACCTGAACACCAATTAAACTTAATTCTCCTGAATCGCTATCTGGATCCATATCAGGAGTAAAAACTTCAAAGATGATTCGCGGATTATCTGGTATCATATTTCTAGTATCCGGTTGGTTATTATTGTCAATGTAAAAATTCGGGAAGTATTCCATAATTTCTATACGGTAGCCATTATCAAATTCATATACATATTCTGGGTCATACAAATTAACTGTAAAAACAACGTCACTTAAATCCTCCGTAGTCGTATCATTTACGGCATCTAACGTAAATGTAAATTCAGCTAATTCATTTAATTTGTAATCCACCTGATATAAAGCAAAACTGTCAAAAGTCAAAGGGTCATTTACTCGAATATCATATTGCTTCACTTCTTCTAGTTCTGTTCCTACACCAACAGCCCCCGTATTGGTTCGCCTTAATAAGGTAGCTGATGTTTGGTATGTTTTTACAACTTGTTGTCCTGTACGTTCAAAAGCCTGACGGAAGCGTTCATCATCTGTGTCATATAATTCCACAATGAACTGGTCATTTCTTAGGAAGTACTCCCCGTTCGTTCCTTTTATAACTACTTCTTCCCCTTCTCTCACCCATATATGTTCATCTAAATACATTTCAGGGAAAAATCTCAGCATAGCTCCAATTAAAAAGATTATTAAACCAATGTGATTTACATAAGGGCCCCATCGAGAAAATCTACCTTTCTCTGCGAGAATATTACCTTTTTCTTTTCTAATTGTGTACTTCTTCTCTTTCAGCATTTTTTCTGCTATCTTTATCTCTTTATCAGCATCGATCGTATCTTCTGAAATACCAAATAGACGTTGTCTTTCTAAGAATGCTTTATGTCTCGTTACTTTTTGAGTCTTTAGTGCTCGATACAAAGGAACGACACGGTCTAAACTACAAATTACTAACGATATCCCTAATGCTGCAATCAATAGCATGTACCACCAGGAACTATACAAGTTGTGAAATCCTAATTGGTAATATAACTTACCTAACGTTCCATATTCTTGTTCGTAAAAAAGAGTAGGTCTTTCCCCAGGCGGAATATACATTTCTTGTGGAAAAATTGTTCCTATAGCAGAAGCTATTAATAATAAAACGATAATCCAAATTCCAACCTTTACAGAAGAAAAGAAGTTCCAAATTTTATCTACAATTGTTCGATTGTAAGTTTGGGATCTTCGTGCTACACCCTCATATCTCATGTTGGCAACAGGAGTATCTTCTTCAATTAAAGGTTTTCCACATGACTCACATAAGTATGTTCCAAAAGGGTTTACATGGCCACATTCACATTTTACTTTTTCCATTTGTATCCCCCATTACTGATTTGGAATCAGTTTCTCTAGTGATGCAAGAACTTGACTCTCTGTTCTTCCTCCTATTTGTCTCTCTATAACAATTCCGTTCTCATCTATTAAAAAAGTTGACGGCAAGCTTACCACGCCATAAGCATCACGAACCAAGTTATGTTGATCTAAATAAAGAGGATAGTTTATATTGAACCGATCAGCATGTCTCTCTATACGTAATCTCTGTTCATTGACATTTACTGATACAATCTCTATCCCCTGTTCCCGATACTCCTCATAATTATCTCTTAATACTTCCATTTTTTGACGGCAATACACACAGTATGTAGCCCAAAAGTTTAGATAGACACCTTTCCCTCTAAGCTCTTCCAATTCAATGATATTACCATCTAAATCCTCAACCTTAAAATTAGGAGCAACATCATTTCTATCTACCAATCCACGCTCATTATAAAGATGATTATATAGCGTATAACCTATGGCAATTACCATAATAAGCAGAATGCTAGAACGGATGATTAATCTTTTCTGTTTCATCCTTCTCCCCCATTTTTATTATTTAATCATAACATTATGTTATCACTACATACATGTTGTTAATATACTATTTGTAAGTTCATTTGTGACATTTATGTGACAACTAGCTCCCTTAACTGCTTAACTTCGTGTGGTTTTAATTCGCGGAACTCACCTGCATTTAACCCTTTAAGGCCTAAAAAACCATACGTTTCACGCTTTAATTTTATTACCGGATGTCCAATCGCATCGAACATTCTTCTTACCTGTCTATTCCTTCCCTCATGAATAGAGATTTCTATAATACTTGAATTTTTACTTTTGTCAGATCTAGATACCTTTACTTTTGCAGGAGCGGTTTTTCCATCCTCAAGCTGTATGCCTTTTTCTAATTTCTTGATTGTCTCACGTAATGGCATCCCTTCCACTTTAGCAATATATGTTTTATACACTTTTGATTTTGGATGCATTAGTTTATTTGCAAAATCTCCATCATTTGTTAATAGTAAGAGTCCAGAAGTATCATAATCTAGTCGCCCTATTGGAAAAATTCGTTTATCTGTAGGAATAAAATCAGTTACCACCTTTCGACCTCGATCATCGTTTACACTCGAAATAACTCCTGTTGGCTTATACAGTAAAAAGTAAACTGGTTCTTCTTTGTCTATGGGAATACCATTAACTACTATTTCATCTTTATTTGAATCTACTTTCGTTCCCAACTCTGTTACTTTCTTTCCATTAACAAATACCTTACCTTCTTCCATTAACTGTTCTGCTTTTCTTCGAGACGTAATTCCCGATTGTGCAATTACTTTTTGTAGACGTTCCACAACTTCACCTCATAAATTTTTTCTATATAACAGTTTCGACGTATAATTATCATTTTCAAACGTTAATTCTATCTTTTTTTTTGTTTTGTGACAATAAAGACGCTTTTACCATTATATATTTTTACGACCGTAAGTTCCAATGATATATTTTCTAGGTATAGCTATATTTAAAACAGTCACATTTATAGGGGTTTTTGCATCGATACTTTCTACTGTCTACTGAAAATACACGTTCTCCAATATGAGTAACTTATTTAGAATTACTAACTTTTATGGTTAGTATTCCATTCGCTTCATCCCACTCCTTTCCTGTGGGGAATTGCCGAGCTACCTTCGAGTGCAAGCACTCTTCGGCATCCCGCCGTTGCTCTGCTTCTCTTTAAGATACAAAAAAAGAAAGTGTCTTAAAAGGGGCCATCCCACTAAGGCACTTTCTTTTTTTAAAATTTTATTTACATGAAAATAATTGTAACGATTATAATAGAGGCAATAACTCCTATGAAGTCAGCTAATAAGCCTACCTTTAGAGCATCTCCCATTTTTTTAATACCAACGGCACCAAAATATACAGTTAAAACATAAAAAGTAGTATCTGTACTCCCTTGCATCGTCGAGGCTAGTCTACCTATGAATGAATCAGGTCCATGTGTAGCGATTAAATCACTCGTCATACCTAAAGCTCCTGTTCCTGATAATGGACGAATCAGCGCTAAAGGTACTATGTCTGCTGGAATACCGATCATTTGTAAAAATGGACGAAATAAAGATATAAAGAATTCCATCGCTCCGGAAGCACGAAAAACTGTTATAGCAACGAGCATACCAACGAGGTAAGGAATAATTGAAAAGGACATTTTTACCCCTTCTTTAGCTCCTTCTACAAAAGTCTCATATGTTGGTACTTTCCTTAATGTACCAAACACCAAAATGAAAGCTATTATGGAGGGAATAATCCATATTGAAACCGTAGTAACCCATCCCATTTACCCTCACACCCTTTTTCTTATACGTCGATAATAGAAAAATCTATCAATTAAAATTGCTCCTACTGTTGAACAGGCTGTTGCTAATATTGTTGTACCAACTATTTCTGTTGGTGCAATTGATTCATATTGCATACGTATTGATATAACTGTAGTTGGTATTAAGGTTATGCTCGCTGTATTGATTGCAAGAAGAGTTATCATGGATCTACTCGCTTCGTCTTTCCCACCATTTAATGCTTTTAGCTCCTCCATAGCTTTTATTCCCATAGGAGTGGCTGCATTTCCTAATCCAAACATATTCGCACTCATATTTGATAAAATATAACCCATTGCAGGATGATCTTTTGGAACATCTGGGAAAAGTCTTTTTACGAAAGGTGAGAGTATTCTACTTAACCCTTTTAGTAATCCAGATTTTTCTGCAATTTTCATTAAACCAAGCCAAAAAGTTAACACACTGATTAGGCCAATACAAATAGTTACAGCTTCTGATGCTCCTTTAAATATGGCTTCGTTTACATCTCCCATCGTTCCATTAATACCAGCAAAGACTAATCCTATGACAAATAAAGATACCCAAATATAATTAACCACCTGTCTTCACTCCAGTTGTCATAAACAGCTGATCTATCCACTTACGCCAAAATGGTTTCTCTTCTATGATTTCCTCCTCTATGAAACGTAAAGGCACAATACCTACTATAGAATTATTAAGCTCCACTTGGACTGTTCCAATAGGATAAGGATGCCCATCTCTTTCCCATCGCTGATCAGATGGAGGCTCATAAAGTACTAGTTTAGATTGAACATTTTCCTTTTCTTCTTTTGATAATGGATATTCAAACGTATATTCCGCAGATATTTTATCTTTGTAATACTCATCTTCAATTCCCTGAACTGTTCCTTCTTTCACTATTGTAGTGACATCAAACGTATTGAATGCCCATTCAAATAGATTCATATGGTCATGCCAATCACTTGGTGCATTAATGGTAACAGCAATTAATTCTACGCCATCTTTTTCAGCAGTAGATACTAACGTTCTTTTTGCTCTCTTTGTGTAACCTGTTTTACCACCTGTTGAGTTTTTGTAAAGTTGTGTTAAAAGTCGGTTTTTATTATTAAAAACTCTATACCTCTCCTCTTTACTAACAGATCGGTATGATTTTGTTGATGCCACTTCTCGATAACTTTCACTTTTCATAGCATACTGGGTAAGTATTGCCATATCGTACGCTGTAGAATAATGTTCTTCATGATCATCTAGACCATGTGGATTTGCAAAAGCTGTATTGGTCATTCCTAGTTCTTCCGCTTTTTCGTTCATCATAAAAACGAACCCTTCTAAACTTCCTCCAACGTGTTCTGCTATTGCCACTGCGGAGTCATTTCCTGACCGAAGCATTAATCCATATACTAAGTCTTTTAGTTTAATTTTTTCACCCGCAGTCAAGTAAATCGAGGATCCTTCTGTTCCTTCTGCATTATTGGAAACAGTAACCCAATCATCTAGCTCTCCTGATTCTATAGCAAGTAATGCTGTCATTATTTTTGTAATACTCGCTATTCTCATTTGAATATTGGCTTCTTTCTCATAAAGAATTCTGCCACTTTCTTGTTCCATTAATATCGCACCCTTAGCAGATACGCCACCTGGATATGATGCTGCCTCGCTTGTTGAAAAGGATATATTAGATAATAATAAGATGAATATGAAAAGTGATGTAATAAGTTTTCTCATACAATTCCTCCGTACTTTTTGTTTGTACAAGTCTATGCAACTTTTGTGAAGTCAATTACTCCTTTATGAAATGTTGTCCAATTCATTGTTTTTTTGAATATAAAATAAGGTGGCTCTTTGTTATGAGCCACCTTAAAAATTTTTTATTAACCCTTCGGTCGGAAAACGAGACTTGCCAAAAAACTAAATATAATTGCTGCAGAGATACCAGCACTAGTTACTTCAAAAATCCCTGTAATAATTCCAATTAAACCATGTTGTTGTGCCTCTGCCATTGCGCCATGTACTAATGCATTGCCGAAGCTTGTTATAGGAACAGTTGCTCCTGCTCCAGCAAAGTCAATTAATGGTTCGTACAACCCAACTCCATCTAAAACCGCACCTGAAACAACTAACGTACTCATTGTATGTGCTGGTGTAAGTTTCATTACATCCATCAATACTTGTCCTATTACACATATGATACCACCAACAACAAAAGCCCAAAAGAAGCTCAAAATAGTATCCCCCTTATTACAAATATTTCGTTACATATGATCTTGTATTTTATTAATTTCTTTCTCCAACTTTTCCTTTTTCATATTACCTCTTACTTTTCTCTCTAAATCTGAAATTTCCATTTCCACTTTTCTATCCGTTGAAATGTAAATCGTTATTTCCCCATCTATCTCTTTTGCTCGCTTTTTTGCATCTTCTCTAATTTGTTTTAAAAATAAGCGATTAAACCCTGAAACTGATAATGCTATATATACATCTTTTTCATATGATATTGCATAAACTTCGTCCACTTCATTCATTTCTTCTATATTGTGCTTTATTCGTTCTGCTAATTGTTGTGAAACTACAGGTTGAGAGTTGGATTCCACAGAATATATGTAAGCATTTTGTGGACTTCCAATATCTTGGCAGCCAACTAAGGTAATTGCTACGAGCAATAAAATCTGTAATTGCTTCTTCATCAGACTTCGCTCCTTTCACTTATTTAGTATTATATTTCTTACGTAAAATATGTACTGAATTGAAAATGTCATGAGGAAACCTGTGGTTGTTTAATAAGTCTGCCCTGAAAATTTTCGTTATTAAGAGTACATAAACCATCAAGTTTTAACATCTTTGTTGGTTTGTATTCCATTCGCTCCAGAGTGCATATTTAAGCTCAAAAAAGAGCATGTCGTTAAGACCTGCCCCTCTCAATTATTCATCCTTTAATTTGAATCTATTATTGATTTATCCCATCTTTCACTGACTGAAACCTTTCCTCTACGCGGTTCCAATCTACCACGCTCCACCAATTTTCAACATACCGATCTCGTTCATTTTCATACTGTAAATAATATGCATGCTCCCAAACATCTAAAGGAAGAATAGGAATGGAATCCCATTGGGTTAAGTTTTGATGCTTTTCTGCAGTTAAAATCTCTAATCTTCCCGTTCTAGGTACCCAAACTAAAATAGCCCAACCGCTTCCTTCTACTGAATTAGCCGCCTCAGAAAAATGACTTTTAAATGCTTGAAAACTGCCAAAATCGTTTGTAATTTGATTCCCTATACTTCCTTTAGCTTTCCCTCCACCTTGAGGAGACATAACATCCCAAAAGAGAGAGTGCAAATAATGTCCTGAACCATGAAAAGCTAATTCACGTTGCCAATGCTTTATTTGATTAAATTTATTCTTCTTCCTTTGTTCCTGTAGTTCTTTTTCTGTTTTATTTAACCCATCTACATACGATTGGTGATGATTCTTATGATGCAATTCCATGATTCTTCGATGAATATATGGTTCTAATGCATCATAACTATAATTTAATTTTGGTAATTTATGACCTCCAATTGGTACTCTTTGTTCCTGCTCTTTTCTGCTCTCGATTCCTAGTAGATAGGCAGAATACAATTGCTCAACTTCATTTTCTATATAACTTAAGCCTGCGTTATCAAAAGAATCCCTCTGTTGTAAAAGATCTAACAGCTCTTTCACCTTTCCCGTTAATTCCTCCTTGTTGGGAAACTCCAGACTTTCTTTTACTTCTTTCAAAAAATTTGTAAGCCAATTCGTTACTTCTTTTTTATAGTGATTATGTTCGCTCACTTAATCTCCTCCCTCCTTCTTCATAATTAACTTATGCGAAAAAAAAGAGAGTAGGCACAAAAGATTTGCACCTACTCTCAAAATATAATTCAGTGAACAATACCGTCACTTATTTCTTTTGATCAATGTCCTGTTGACGCATTTTAGTACGATAATCTGTTTCATAATACTCTAATTCTTCGCGTACTTCCTGTAAAGGACCTTCTATCCTTTTTACAAGTTCCTCTAATTGATTTGGAATTGCTGATCTAAAACGAATGGCATTTTTTCCTGTATATGCAGCACGGCTGTCTTCATACCATACATCTAGTTTTGGTTGGAAAAACTCTTCAATACATTGATGAAATATCCAATATAACGTTTTTTCCGCTGCCCCTTTTCGAAATTTCTCACTTCGTAAAATTAAGTATCCTGATTCTCTTCCTTCATCAAAAAATACAAGTATTCGTCGAAATTGATCTAATATATCTTTATAATCCCCTTCGGAACCGTTCTCTACCTCATTCATAAAAGACTCGATTGTTGTGCTATTTAAATAATTTCGTATTTCCTCCGCAGCAACTTCTAAATTTCTTATTGTAAAAGTAAGTTGTTGTTGTACTAAATCATTTCCCATAGTTAGTTAGTCCACCTTTCTAATCTCGTTTCATTTGTCTTCATTTACTACTGCTAATTGTTCTTGAAACTTGGCAAAAAATAAATCAACTTCTTCTTCCACGTCTTCATCTTCAATATTTGAAGGCAGAGGCGGTAATTCCTTAATAGTACGTAAACCAAATTGTTCTAAAAACTCTTTCGTTGTACCATATAAGATTGCTCTCCCTGTTCCTTCTACTCGACCAACTTCTTTAATTAATGATTTTGCTAGTAAAGTACGAATAGGTCTCTCAGATTTCACTCCGCGGATATCTTCAATGTCAATCCTAGAAATAGGCTGTTTGTAAGCTACTATTGCTAATGATTCAAGGGCTGCTTGAGATAATGTTGTTGTAGACGGAGATTGAATAAGCCTTTTAAAATAAAGTGCATGTTCAGCCTTGGTTGTAAATTGGTATCCTCCAGCAATTTCAACAATCTGTAGTCCTCTCGAATCAGCTGAGTAAGCTTCCATCAATTCTGACATATAGAATTTCACTGTTTTCCTATCTAATTGAAGAACTTCCATAATTTGCTTTTCATCGATACCTTCTTCTCCTGAAACAAAGAGAAGACCCTCAATAACTGCCTTAATCTCATGACTCTTCAAAAGCAACACTCTCCTTCTGATATATCATGATATCATCAAAATTATGTTCTTGATTACAAATAATTGAATTTGATTTCATTAATTCTAAGAGCGCCAAAAATGATGTAACAATATGATGTTTTTCTTCTTCTTCAAATAATTGTGAAAATCTTAATTTCCCTTGATGAATCAAAAGCTTTGCCATGATCTGCTTCATTTTCTCATCTATAGGTATTTCATCTCTACTTATTCTTGAAAAAGTAGGCTTATCCAACTTTTTACGTTTATTCATTTTCTGAAATGCTTGAAGCATATCATAAATGGTTACATTCATATTTGCTGGTTCTTCTTTTTCTACAGAGTCATTTAGTAATATTGTTAGATCTGTCATTGGTTTGGAGAATAAATCACTCCTAGCTCTTTCCCGTTCTTTTAACTCTCCAGCTGCCTCTTTATATTTCTTATATTCAATTAATCGATACATTAATTCTTCTCTTGGATCTTCACTATCATCATATTCAAACTCGTCCTCTAGTATCTCTTCTTCTTGTACTGGTAACAAGCTTTTACTCTTCATATGTAATAGGGTTGCAGCCATTACTAAATATTCACTTGCAATATCTAACTGAAGTACCTGCATTGTATGAATATAAACCATATACTGCTCGGTAATTTCTTTTACAGGGATATCATATAGATCCAAATCATTTTTTTGAATTAAATGTAATAATAAATCTAAAGGACCTTCAAATGTTTGAAGTTTTACACTATATTGCATGATCTCACCATTTCTTTTTTTCTCCATTAAATTATATCATAAAAAGAAGAAATTAATCGTAAAATGAAATAGGTTTTATTTCAAGCAGTTATCATTATATTATGTTACTCTAAAAAAAAATACATTATTATTAAATATGGAGGAGCTCATGAATAATTACCCTAAGGCATATCTTGATTACTTAATTCAGTTTCACGGTACGAGAGATTTCTTTGAATGCCATGAAATAATGGAAGAACATTGGAAAAAAGATGGATATAAAAAACATTGGCTCGCCCTTATTCAATTAGCAGTGGCTATCTATCACGAACGACAAAAAAATATAAAAGGAAGCTTACGCCTCTATCGTAAAGTACTTACTCACCTACGGACTGATCCATCAGCTATTAGTAATTTAAGCATTGATGTAGAAGCATTACAAAATATGATTAAAATGCGAATTCGTAATCTGTTAGAAGAAGGTCCTTATGAACCTATCAATCTACCTATTACAGATGATTCTCTAATTATTAGGTGTAAAGAATTATGTACTGATAATTATGTTTCATGGTGCACTATTGAAGATCTTGACAATGAGTCTTTAATATTCAGACATAAGTTAAGGGATAGAAGTGATGTTATCCAAGAACGGTTAGCATCTTTGAAACTTAAACAAACCGAGAGGAAGGAATAAATACCTCCTTCCCTCCCGGTAAGTGCTTCTATTTTGCCTTTTCTTATGAAAAACTTTTTGTTAAATTTGCCATTTCTATTGCAGATACTGCTGCTTCCCATCCCTTATTTCCTGCTTTTGTTCCGGCTCTTTCGACAGCTTGCTCAATCGTATCTGTTGTCAATACACCGAAAATGACAGGAACACCTGAAGTTAATGAAAGAGAACCTACACCTTTAGCTACCTCGTTACATACATAATCGAAATGCGGTGTAGAACCTCTTATAACAGTTCCTAACGTAACTACTGCATCGTACTTTCCTGATTCCACCATCTTTTTTGCAATAATAGGTATTTCAAACGCCCCTGGTACCCATGCAATATCTACATCTTCCTCTGCTATACCATGACGTTTACATGCGTCTTGAGCACCACCTAAAAGCTTACTTGTAATAAATTCGTTAAATCTCCCAACAACGATACCTACCCTTAATCCTGTTCCAACTAAATGTCCTTCAAATACTTTACCCATGTTTTCTCCTCCTAATAATTCTAAAAATGTAGTAAATGTCCTAATTTATCTTTTTTTACTTTTAAATAACGTTCATTATCTTTTGAATGAGGTAATTGCAATGGTAATCGGTCGACAATTTCAAGATCATACCCTTTTAACCCTGTGATTTTTCTGGGGTTATTTGTTAAAAGCTTCATTTTTTTAACGCCTAAATCTTGCAGTATTTGTGCCCCAATACCATAATCCCTTAAATCAGGTCCAAAACCTAGCTTCTCATTTGCTTCTACAGTGTCATAACCTTCTTCTTGTAGCTTATATGCTCGCAATTTGTTTAATAGGCCAATCCCTCTGCCTTCTTGACGCATATATAACAATATTCCTGAACCTGCTTCTTCAATTTGCTTTAATGCAGAATGTAACTGTGGACCACAATCACAACGGTGAGATCCAAATACATCACCCGTTAAACATTCTGAATGAACACGAACAAGTGTCGGTGTATCTCCATTCACTTCCCCTTTCACTAAGGCAATATGTTCTTTTCCATCTACTATATTACTATAACCGACCGCACGAAAATTTCCAAAGTCCGTAGGCAGATCAATTTCTACTTCTCTTTTCACTAATTTATCTTTCCTATTACGATACTGGATTAAATCCTTAATTGTAATCATCTTTAAATCATGTTCATCTGCAATTTTTCGTAAATCAGGAACTCGAGCCATCGTTCCATCTTCATTCATTACTTCACAAATAACTCCCGCGGGTTTGGCTCCACACATTCTTGCGAGATCAATTGCTGCTTCTGTGTGACCTGCACGCCGTAATACTCCACCATCTTTCGCAATAAGTGGAAAAATATGTCCGGGTTTTTTGTAATCCGATGGTTTTGTACTATCGTCTACTAAGCTTAATACAGTTAATGAACGTTCTTGTGCAGATATCCCTGTAGCACAATCTTTATGATCTATACTAACTGTAAATGCCGTACCGTGAGGGTCTGTATTTTGATCAACCATAGGTACTAATTTTAGCTGTTCCGCCCTTTCTCTCGTTATAGGAGCACAAACTAAACCTCTACCGTGTGTAACCATAAAATTAATTACTTCAGGTGTTGCTTTTTCAGCTAGTGCAATAAAATCCCCTTCATTTTCTCTGTCCTCGTCATCACAAACGATAACAGATTTCCCTTGTATTAACTCGTAAATGGCTTCTTCAATTGTATCAAACATCTTGCTCCCCCTTTGATTTTAAAAACCGTTATCCCTAAGAAAACCTTCTGTCAACTTTGTAGAATTAGTATTACTACTTCTTTGAACAATTAGTTCTTCTATATATTTTGCTAGCATATCGCATTCGACATTCACAATATCACCAGCCTTTTTTGATCCAATAATAGTTTCTTGAATTGTATGTGGAATTATGGAAATAGTGAATGAATCCTTCGAAAGTCCAAATATAGTTAAACTCGTGCCGTCAACAGATACACTACCCTTTAACATCATATATTTACGTAATTCGGGAGCAACTTCGATTTCGTAATATACAGCATTGTGTTCCGGCCTTTTTGACTTGATAGTCCCTATTCCATCGACATGACCTGAAACGAAATGTCCACCAAATCGGCCATTCGCCGCCATCGCTCTCTCTAGGTTTACTTTGGACCCAATGGAGAGATCGCGTAAACTTGTACTCTTTACTGTCTCTGGCATGATATCTACAGAGAATGATTGATGATCAAAATCAGTAACGGTAAGACAAACGCCATTTACCGCAATACTATCTCCTAAATTTACATCAGATAAAATACGGGATCCGTTTATTTTCATAACAATAGCATCGCCAGTTCTTTTCATTTGTTGAATTGTACCTTTTTCTTCAATTATTCCAGTAAACATGTAAACTAATCCCCTCCTTTTAATAATGTAAGTTTTAAATCAGGACCCACTTGTTTCATTGATGAAAATGTTAATTTTGGTGCATCACTTAAAGTAGTTATTCCCTCGCCTGAAAAAGAAGATAGGGCACCTTGACCACCAATTATTTTTGGAGCTAAGTAAATAATAACTTGTTGAAATTCACCTGAACGAAGGAATGAATCATTTATCTTTCCTCCCCCTTCCACAAGCAACGAAGATATATTATGTTTCCCTAAGTACGATAAGACATTTGGAATAGTTATCTCGTCCATGAGTATAATCGATACTCCAGAAGCTTTTAGAGAATCAATTTTCTCCTCTTCCTTAACGGTAGTAATAATCCAAGTCGGTGCTAATTTATCCGTAACAAGTTTTGCTGTTACTGGAGTTCTCAGATGTGTATCAAGTATAATTCGTATAGGATGTTTCCCACCATGTTCTAACCGAGTTGTCAATGAAGGATCATCTGCAATTACCGTATTGACACCCACCAAAATTGCGTCATGAATATGTCGCAATAAATGTGCGTCATATCTCGATTCCTCACTTGTAATCCATTGACTTTCACCTATGCTTGTCGCTATTTTCCCATCAAGACTGGTGGCAGATTTTAATGTTACGAAGGGCTTTTTATGCTTAATAAAATGAAAAAACACGTCGTTCAATTTATCAGCTTCTTCCCTCATTACTCCAACTATAGTTTCGATATTTGCATCTCGCAGTTTTTTTATTCCTTGTCCTGCAACGAGTGGATTTGGGTCAGTTGATGCAATTATGACCTTACTAATCCCCGCTTCTATAACCGCGTCAGCACAGGGTGATGTTCTGCCAAAATGCGAACACGGTTCAAGGGTTACATACATTGTGGCACCTTTTGCTTTTTCCCCTGCCATTTTTAACGCATGCCGCTCTGCATGTTCTTCTCCCGCTCGTAAATGTGCACCAAAACCAACAATTTGCCCATCTTTTACGATAACAGAACCTACAACAGGATTTGGTGCTGTTTGACCCTCTGTCGCTTTTGCCAATTCTAATGCCATTTTCATAAATTTATTGTCCAATAAGAATCACTCCTATGCGAAACACCTTTCTATTTTTTCCAATAAAAAATCCTAAAGGAAATATGTCCCTTCAGGATAAGTAGGTTAGTCAGCAAAAAATGAAAGCAATTTTAATAAACCGGCACGGAACTTATTTTTTGTGCCAGGTTATCTTGAGTGTCTAAAAAAAGGCATACTCCACCAATTTTATTCACTTCATTTTTTACCGAATTTCCTTCTCCCATCCAGACTATACTGTCGGCTTTGGTTTTCCACCAAATCCACCGGTATGCAAATCAATACCGGGTCACGGGCTTAGAAGCAACGTCCGCTTCATCACCGCCGGTTGGGAATTTCACCCTACCCCGAAGGTTCGGTATATTCATTTGTAATTATCATTCGTTTCCTTTAGTGCTTGTAAGTGGCTTTAAATCAACGTTTGTAAGATTACTTGGTATGTTTTTGTTTCCTACCATAACTTAAAATTTCCTACCGTAAATTATAATTACCTACCAAAAACCTACCGTTTTCCTACCTGCATTTTTACTAACTTTACCACTTGTTGATTAGATATTACCACTATTGTGAAGAACATAGCAAGGAAAATAACTTTGTATAAATTGTGTCGAAATAAAAACGAGGGAATTTACTTCCCCCGTCTAACCATTTTCACATGTTCAAATTGGTTTAGCATATCCTTTGTATCAATATCTGTATTAGCCTCTATCCACCTAATACCTTCTTCTAATTGATCAAAGTTATAATCACTGTTTATTATCTCCTCAATATAAGCATGTTCTATTACCCTTTTTAAAATTGTAGGAACAGGCTTTCTATCCTTGTAGTTAAGATATGATTTAACTTTCTCCAATGCCTTTTCAATTTCTGGAATAGCTTTTCTGACTCCATCAACATAAGCATCTGAATTTTCATGAATAGCATTCCTACCTTCACGGTCACTTAACGCATTGCTAAGGTTCTGCAATAAATCAGCTAATTGGAAGTTTTCTTTTCTCATATGGAAGCCTCCCTATCTTTGAGACTTTCGACTGGCTTCTCCCCTAGTTCTGCAAAGATCTCCTTTGCTACATAAAAAGGAATTGCTACTTTTTCTCTGTAGTGGATTTCATAACCGATTACCTGAAGTGCTTTTTTAACACCATCGAAAATATCAGAAAAACAATTTTCATGGTAAATCGAACCATTCTTCAAGTAGTGTTTGATCGCATTATCGAATGAACGATGAGCCAACTTTTCTAAATTTTTAAGTTTGTGATCTGCGAATTGTACACTTTTAAGTTCTGTGTCAAAGTAATAGTGAAGAGATATATCCTCTCTACGGATAAACATTACTCTTCACCTTCTAAATCAAAACGTTCATTAGTATCGTTGTTGTAAACGGCTGTTAGTGTAACATTAGTATCATGGATATACAAAGGCTTCATTGTTCCATTTACATCCATTAATAATTTAATTTCTGAACCAGGTAACGCAAGGTTTATTTTATTTACTTTTTCCATTAATTCAATCATTGTTGCTTCTTCAATGGAAATATCAAGTTTCACTTCTACATAAGCCTCAAACTTCTTATTTTTAACCTTTTCAGCTACAGTTACATTACTAATTCTACTCATTATAATTTCCTCCTTATTTTTACCTATATAGAGGAAATGTGATATAATATGTAGTGCAAGCCTCTATATAGGTTTGTCGTTTAGGAATTCGTCATTCTCTTGGTCGGGGATACGAATTCCTTTTTATTTGTCTTCATTCTTGCTAATCTTGTATTCCATTTCTACTTTAAACTCACCAGCACTATAACTTTTCATAAACGCTTCTAACACTTCATTCATTCTGACTTTATTTTCTGCACAGCTTTCTTTAAACGCTTGTGATATTGATTCTTCAATAGTAGTAGTGAAATGCTTTCTTACCATTTGTTCACCTCCTTGAATACAGTATATTATATTAAATATTTCTAGTCAAAAACATTTAATATTAATTTTTACATTTATTTAAGTTTTTATTCAAAAAAAGAACGCATTATTTTGCGTCCTTGTTCTTATCAAAGAGTCTTGCAACCACTACTTTAAACTTATCTCCCTCAATTACTTTGTTGAAACTCTCCTCATCTTTTTTACTCCAAGTATACTTTAATTTGTAGTTGTTTTTCTTCATGATGTCTCACCCTTTCATATCCAGTATTATCAAAAAAGAAACTCAATAACAAAATGTTATTGAGTAAATTCTCAGCCATGGTGATATTCAATAATTTCTTAAACACCAACGCAATCATACTTTGTTGCCAAACAAGTAGGAGTGACACGGCAATATTTATGCAATGTAGAAAGAGGGAAATACGATCCTTATGGAACATTATTATATAAATTAGTTGACGTTTTATGTTGCAAAGTGGATGATTTTAGGGGAGGTAGAATAAAAACAGAAAATGAAAATATATAAAAATACAAAGAAAAACAGAAACCCAAAAAGGAATACCCTTCAAGGTTTCTGCCTTACAAATTTCTAATAACTATCTTCAAATAGACAATGATATACTGTAACGCCCTCTTCTTTAAGATCAAGGGATAAATTCGGTATTTCTATGTTTAATATATCCTCATCAAGTAGGTTAATTCTGTGTTTAGACAATACTTCTTTTACTTTATTTCCAAGTAGAAGGGTTTCTTCATCAAGAGGTTCGTATTGTTCGTGTAACATAGATTCTCCATCAGAGAAATAAAACCTATTGTATTTAATTACAGCAAAAGGTGCAATAGCTGAAACTAATAAGTTTATACAAATAAAATTTTTATTTTTATTTATATAATTCTTTAGTTCTTCACTTCCAATTCCAAATTCTCCTTTATTATCAGGATATAAATAAATTGAAAAACACTTACTGTAACTAAAATCAGTTATATTATCAACCGTTACATTACTTAATGCAGATTTCAATACTTTATACCAATAGTGTTTATCTACATAACTTAAAATGTAATCTAAATTGCCGGCCTCATAGGATTTTCGGATTAAATTAATTATTTTTTGTTCCTCCATAACTATACTCCTTTAATGTACAGGGTAACCATGTATTTGACCTTCTTTATTAATGTGAACTTTTACTCTCGTTTCACCTCTAGGTCCAACTACCCTTCCAAAATTATAGGTTTTAACACTCCCATCAAATTTTACTGTTGTTCCTTTCATCCAAGCTTCTTGCGTTAATTTAACACCATTCTCTCCTACTGGCCATTGTGATTTGCTAGGAATATTATTAACATGGCCTTGTACATGGTTCCCTTGTTTACCAGCATTTACCAATGGAGCTCCTCTAACTCCTCCGTCCACAGTTCCTTGAGTTGGTAAATTTGGCTTAGGCTTAGTCGCATTGCCTCCACCACCTCTAAACGATCCGCCACCACTATTTATTCCTCTTAATTCCGGTTTAATATTAAAGGTGCCCACACTACTATTATTTTCATCGCCACTTGAAAGATGTAACCTTTCATGTAATTGTTCCCCTAAATCAGGTGACTCCTCTGCACTTACAGATAAACTAAAAAACAATGAAACTCCAAAAATAACAGTAATTAACATTAATAACTTTTTCATGCAATCACTCCAAATTGTGTATTGTCCATTGAACTTTTTTAATATATTATTTATTTAATATTTTGTCAATACTTTAAATATTCGATAAGATTCTGTCTACTTGTGCTAGTTTAGTATTTTATCCTGTGTAATTAGAATTTAATATCCCATTAGTTTATTTGATATAACTGCATTTCTCGTAGTTTATGATGCTATCGACTGATCAAAGTTTTACAAGCAATCTATAAAAATAGAATTATAACAAATGTATTTTTATAATTTTCTTGTTTTATATAATGTTTGACACTTATGAGTTCCGCTCTAATTCAGAACAAACGTTCTTGTATTTCTTTTGAGAATTGGTTAATCTAATTTTAAGGAGGGATACTCAGAGGAAATTAATCATAGACAACACGCTCTATTTGTACTTGCTATTTATTGTGGAATTCGAAGAGGAGAGTTACTAGGCTTAAAGTGGTCTGATATTGATTTTGATAACAATCGACTAGGAATACGTCAAATATTAGCTTTTAAATCAAAAATAAAAGATGGTGCTAAAACAAAAACAAGTAATAGATCCATTAAAATGTCACCGTTTGTTGCATCTGAATTAAAGAAACACAAAGAACAACAAGAAGAGGAAAAAATGAAAGCTGATGAATACTTTGATAAAAATTTAGTATTTTGCCAAGAAAACGGATTACCTGTTAGTTGGGGAAACTTTCATAAATTCTGGGTAAGGATTTTAGAAAAGACTAAAGTAAGAGCAATAAGATTCCACGACTTGAGGCATACATGCGCTTCCCTTTTACTAAGTGCTGAAGTCCACCCTAAAAAAGTACAAGAGTTATTAGGACATGCGTCAATAAAAGTTACTCTTGACACCTATTCACACTTGATTCCCAACATGCAAGAAGAAGTGGCAAGTAAAATGGACAGTTATTAAAGTTGTAGTCATACCCTTAAATATCCGTGCATATATTATAGTTATCTCAAAAAACCTACCAAACACCCTACCAAACGTTATTCCTACCAAATAAAAAGACGTTACAACCCTTGATAAATAAGGTTTTGTAACGTCTTTTTATTTTAGTACTACATCCCTACCCCGAAGGTTCGGTATATAATTGTCCTGTTTATTATATCACAAAGACTCCTGTATTTACGAATTGTATGACTTCAAGTTTGAGGGTTTTATGAACATTTCCTGTTTTATCAACTCTTTAATGACTTTTTTTAATAAATTAAAACATCTTGCTTCTATAAAAAGCAAGATGTTTTATGAATAAATTATTCTTCGTCGTAAACTTTTACTTCTTTCATTACATTCCCTTGACCAATCTTATAAACAGCGTCCATCCCTTCAACTACCTGTCCAAAAACAGTATGTACACCGTCTAAGTGTGGCTGAGGCTCATGAACAATAAAGAATTGACTGCTGCCTGTGTCTTTACCTGCATGGGCCATAGATAAAGAACCAGCAACATGTTTATGTGGATTTCCTTCTGTTTCACATTTAATCGTTTGGCCACTTCCACCAGTACCATTTCCTCTTGGACATCCACCTTGTGCTACAAAACCAGGGATAACACGGTGAAATGTAAGACCATTATAAAAACCCTCGTTAGCTAGTTTCTCAAAGTTAGCAACTGTACCAGGAGCTTCATTTGGATAAAACTCAATTTGAATTTTATCTCCATTTTCTAACGTAATTGTTCCTTTTTTCATTCAAAATTCCTCCTAAATAAAAAACAATTTTTGACACCTTTCTTATTGTATACTAATTCGTAACAGAAATAAAATAAGAGTAATGCAAAAGGGATTTTTCCTTCAGCATCACTCTTTCTATCTACCTTACACTTTACTTTTTAGGCGGTACGTCGTTTCATTTTTCACCAAGTCTTCATATGTTTCTCGTTTGATCACACATTGGTCATCCCCACTATCAACAAAAATTACAGGAGGACGTAATATACGATTATAATTATTTGCCATTGAATATCCGTAAGCGCCTGTTGAGGAAACAGCAAGTAGATCTCCTACTTCTGCTTTCGGAAGCTCTAAATCCCATATAAGCATATCTCCACTTTCGCAGCATTTCCCTGCAATTGAAACCATTTCTTCTTTAGGACCATTCATGTTATTGGCAAGAACTGCTTCATACTTCGCTTTATATAGAGCAGGTCGAAGATTATCTGTCATTCCCCCATCAACAGAAAGGTACGTACGAACACCAGGAATATCCTTTCTAGAACCAATAGAATAAATCGTTGTTCCTGCTTCACCTACTAGTGCTCTTCCTGGTTCTATCCAAATTTCCGGAATAGATAGACTCGTTTTATTTGTATTTTCTTTCACTGCTTCTATCATTGCTTCTACATATTTATCTAAAGGCAACGGCTTATCATCCTTTGTATAGCGAATCCCAAAGCCACCACCTAAATTTAATACACGTGGTTCAAAGTCTAAAGAATTTTTCCAAATCACTAGATGTTTATATATCTCATGCACGGCTGAAGTAAACCCTACCGTTTCAAATATTTGTGAACCGATATGTGAATGTACACCATCCAGTTGTATATAATCGTGTTCCTGAATTAAAGAAATCGCTTTTGATGCTTGACCACTTTGAATATCAAAACCAAATTTTGAGTCTTCTTGTCCAGTGGATATATATTCGTGTGTATGTGCCTCTACACCGGGTGTAATCCGAATTAATACTTTCACTTTTTGATTGAGTGATTCCGTTATCCCCATAAGCCAAGTTAACTCTGTAAAGTTATCCACAACAATACAGCCTATTCCCTCTTTGACTGCCATTTCAAGTTCTTGTTGCGATTTGTTATTCCCATGGAAATGAATCCTCTCCGGTGAAATTCCAGCAGTTAGAGCAGTATACAATTCGCCAGCGGAAACAACATCTAAACTTAATCCTAATTCGTCTACTAACTGAATCATCGCAACACAACTAAATGCCTTACTTGCATAAGCAACTTGATATTTCATGCCATGCTTCTCAAATGTGTTTTTAAATTGAAGGGCACGGGAACAAATGTCTTCTACATCATATACATATAAGGGAGTACCATATTTCTGAGCTAAATATGTTGTATCTACGCCACCAATCTCTAAATGGCCTTTTTCATTCACTTTACTTGTTCCATATAACCCCATATTTCTTCTCTCCTTATTCACTCTATTTAATTCAGTAATGATTTAATCTAAATCTCTTATATAAAAAGGATAACGGTTTGTATCCGTTATCCTTGACGCAATCATTTTATTCGTCACCCATCGGATCAGTCCACTCCTATAAAGCTTCGAGTGAATTTACGTTATTAACCAATAATCAAGGGTACGATTATAACTGTTAAAACAATAACATATCTCCTAAAAGCTTTCAAGGGTTTTAAGTTGATTTTTGCTTTACTGGATTTTGTGGTTTTACTATACTTGGGCGATACTTTTTCATTGGTACTCCCTGCCTAATAAGAATATCTAAAAGAGCCATTGGATAGAATGGCAAAAATGGCCACAGATAGGGAACATTTAAGGACCTTATGCAAGCTAAGAAAACAAAAAATACTGTTAGTCCTATAATAAAACCAGGTGCCTTGAAAACTGCAACAAAAATAATTAACAGTAGTCTTACGATCTTCAGAGCTAACCCTAGTTCATAACTTGGAGTTGCAAACATTCCAATAGCTCCTATAGCCACATATAAGATAACTTCCGGAACTAACAATCCTACTTCTATTGCAATATCACCAATTAATAATGCTGCAACCAAACCTAATGCTGTTGCTAACGGAGAAGGAGTGTGTATAGCTGCCATCCTTAGTAATTCAATTCCTAGCTCCGCAAATACAATTTGAACAAATACTGGAATATTAGTTGTTTCATTCGGTCCAATAAAATCAATCTGTTCTGGAAGCAAGGAAGGCTGCATGACCATCAATAACCATAAAGGTAAGATTATTAAAGAAAACAACATTCCAGAAAAACGAACCCAACGTAAAAATGTTCCAACCATTGGTGCTTGTCTGAACTCTTCCGCGTGCTGTACGTGATGAAAAAATGTTGTTGGAAAGATAATAACACTTGGTGATGAATCAACATAAACGATGACGTGTCCTTCTAGTAAATGGCTCGCCGCAACATCAGGACGTTCCGTATATCTTACTAGTGGAAAAGGATTAATTCCTTGTTTTACGACAAATTCTTCCACTACTTTGTCTGCCATTGTTAAACCATCAATATCAATAGCCTCTAACTCTTTTCGAATTATTTCTACTAAATTGGGGTCAGCAACGCCATCTATATAGCTTAAACATATATCTGTTCTTGAACGTCTACCAACTTGCATAATTTCATTACGAAACTTTTCGTCTCGAATTCTTCTACGAGTTAATGCAGTATTTTGAATAATATTTTCAGTGAAACCATCTCTGCTACCTCTAACTACTCGTTCGGTGTCGGGTTCTTCAGGACCTCTACCGGGATAACTTCTAACATCAATTACTAAAGCATCTGACTCCCCTTCAATGAGAACAAAGATTAAACCAGAAAGCATTTGTTTTAGCGCATCATCTAAATTGTTGACATGCTCCACTTGAACATGTGTAAGGCGATTTTCAATTTGCTCTTTTACTCTATTCTCTTTCTTCTCATTAGCATCCAAATACATTAATTCTTTTAATAGTTCGATAATATATTGGATGTCACACAGTCCATTTACAAAATAAAACTGGACTTCTTTATCCAGTATGTATAACTTCCTAACGCCAACATCAAAACTTGTACCTATACCAATACGTTCAGTAATCCTATTTTCATTTTCTCTTATTATTTTTGATATTGGTTCCTTATGTTGAGAATCTGGTTTAGATGACATTTTTTACCCACTCCTTTCTAGAATTAGTTCTATTGCAAGCTTTGTAATCGGTGACCCTAATTGAACGGAATCACGTCCGCCCATTTTCCCTAAATCTCCTACTCCTACAATGATGGGTATTTCCAAGCTATCTAAGGAATATACTGTATCTCCTCTTATACGACCAATCTCCGTGTCTATAATTCCATCCTTATCTACACCGTATTCTGTAATGACACCATTTTTATCGATACTGAAGTCTACCCTTGTCCATTCATGTGAGTAGGACTGCGAAGCAACTGCTACAGCTCCTAGTATTTCTACTTCTGGTGAATTTACTACTTCAATAAGAGCTGATTCTCCAGGGCCTTCTTCTGGAAATCCACAATCGTCAAACATAACGAGAACTAGGTCTTTTTCCGATTTCGATATAAAATTCAATATCTGTTCTCCAGAAATCCTTGTTGGATTTCCACCTGATTCCCATACGATATGACAGCCGAGATTATCAGCTGCAGTCTGAATAGCCTGCTTTGCAGCTGCATCTCCATCAGTGATTAATATAACCTTCTTCTTTGAATTCATGTGTACCCCCTTAGTACTTTATTGAACGAAAAAAATCCAGTGATATAAAGAGCCAGCTATTTTTCCTAATACAATTGCCCACAATAACCAGACCGTCATTTCTTTCATGCCAATTCTCTTTGCTAATATTGGAAATACATTTAGAACTTCGGTTAAAGCTGCTGCTAACATACCAATAAACAAACCACACGCTAAACCAATGATTACTAACACCAAAGCGGAAAATGAAAACATTGGTACTCCTAAACTAAACCAAACACCGCATAACGAACCTAAAATAACTGCTTTTTCATAGTACGTAAGTAATTCCTTTGTTCTTGTTAAGTTAGCAAGTCGAGGTATAATGCCTAGGACCGTAAGAAAAGCTACAAGACCACTTCCTACAGCTAAACCTCCAGACAACCCTATTAATACTAATAAAAAGTAGTTCATCTCATCTTTTTCCCTTTTTCCAAGCATCATTTTCATAAACAGATATATACTTGTCTATATTTTCTTCATAATTGAACATTTCCATTTCCAATGGTGTCGGCTCATCATTAATACGACCCTTAAAAACGTGATTAAAAAAGAGGATCATACCTAACCCAAGTCCTATGGAATACGGTATTTGTAGCCATAGTGGGAATTCCTCTTCTTCTCCAGTAATGATAGTATGAAGTTTTATATGGACTTTCTGCATACTAACATCTTCATGGAAATACATAATTGCAAGACCAGCACCGATAAATAATAACAACCAAACAAATACAAATAATACAGGCTTCGTTCGAGATATTTTTTGATTTACATAAAGTACCGTTTGAGTTGGTCCAATAATTTGAACATCTACGTTTCCTTCAAGTTGTTGAATAAGGGAAACAACTTTCATTGAATCGATAACTTGTAGTGCATCATTTTCTGTACGAAGTTTACCAATTTCGAGGTGTTTTATTTCGTATTCACTGCACCCCTCACATAAAACTTGAGAAATTTCATGTAAATAAATAGTTTCATTTACATTACTCCAATGGCGGCTTTTCAATCGAATGTACACTTTTTTATCCATCGAAAAACCTCTTTCATTCATAAGTCATTTTCTTATAGTATGAGGAAATGGTATGCAAACTATGTATAAAAGAACAGTAAACCTAAACAAAAAAACAGCAGGCAATTAGCCTAACTGTTCTTTTAATTGTTTTAATATTTTTTTCTCCAAACGGGAAACCTGTACTTGAGATATGCCTAATCGATCAGCTACTTGAGACTGAGTTTGGTCCTTATAATACCTTAGAAAAACAATAAGTTTCTCTCGTTCATCTAATTTATCAATCTCATCTCGCAATGCTATCTTATCAAACCATTTTAAATCTCCATCATCAGAAATTTGATCAAGTAAGGTAATAGGATCTCCATCATTCTCATATACTGTTTCATGTATGGAAGTTAATTGTCTACTAGCTTCTTGAGCAAAAACTACTTCTTCAGGTGAAATTTCTAGTTTTTCTGCAATTTCATTAATGGTAGGAGTTCTTCCAAGTGTTTTTGTTAACTCCTCTTTCATTTTTCTAATACGGTTAGCACTTTCCTTGATAGAACGACTAACTTTAACTGTCCCATCATCTCTTAAGAATCTTTGAATTTCACCTATTATCATAGGCACAGCATATGTAGAAAATTTAACGTCATAACTTAAGTCAAATTTATCTACTGACTTGATTAAGCCGATACAACCAATTTGGAATAAATCATCCGCTTCATAACCTCGGTTTAAAAAGCGTTGGACAACAGACCATACTAAGCGAGTGTTTAAATTCACTATCGTGTCTCTAGCTTCTTGATCACCGTCCTGAGCTTCTCGAATCAAACGTTTTACTTCTTTGTCATCAAGATATGTTTGTTTGGGCTGTTTTGTTTGTTTTAACTCTACATCCATAGTCGCAGCCCTCTAATTACACAGTGCACGTTGCTTTGAGAGTCTCTTCATTAAAGTCACAGTAGTACCTACCATTGGTTCTGATTCAATTACCACTTCATCCATGAAGTTCTCCATAATGGTAAAGCCCATACCACTACGTTCAAGCTCTGGTTTTGAAGTATACAATGGTTGGCGAGCCTCATCTAAATTATGAATCCCTGTACCTCTATCACGTATGATTAAACGAACGGTTTCCTCTTCTAACTCTACTTCTAATTCTACCATTCCATTGTTATCTTCATGATATCCATGAATAATTGCATTTGTAACAGCTTCACTTACAACTGTTTTAATTTCTGTTAGCTCGTCCATTGTTGGATCTAATTGAGCAACAAATGAACCTACTGCCACCCTAGCGAAGGATTCATTCTGGCTTAGGGCACTAAAGGAAAGCTCCATCCGGTTTCTCATGATGCCACCCCCAACTCTAATAAAGCGTCTGTTTCATTTGATGCTAGACGAATTATTTTAAATAAACCTGACATCTCGAACAATCGCTTTATTTGAGGAGATATGGAACAGACGACCATTTCCCCTCCTAGAGTCTGAACATATTTATACCGCCCTAAGATAACGCCTAAACCCGAACTATCCATAAAAGATAATTGTTCTAAATTCAATAAAATATGTGTAAGGTTATTTTCCTTCAATGCAGAATCAACACGTTCACGTAACTCCATTGCAGTGTGATGATCTAATTCTCCTTCAAGCCTTACGCAGAGAACGTTGTCTCTTTTTTCCAAATCAATGAGTAAACTCATTACATTCACCCCTCATCATGTTCTTTTGCACACCAGTTCCCCTCTCCCTGAGGAAAAATGGCTCTACGTCCTACAATTTCTTGATGATACTGTACGTTTCCTTCTCAGAAACAAAACTAGTGTTCATTCGTCAAAACTAGAAATAATCCGATTAGAAACTACGATTTCCAACGAGGACCGATGTTGTACGTTTGAATAATGTCCATAAACTTGCTTCCGCAATGTCTTCTTCCGCAACGACAGTGGCTTCTGATAGGATTTTTCCATCTTTCTCAATATAAAGAGTTCCGATTGGATCTCCTTTTTTTACGGGGGCAGGAACTGGTTGTTCCAACTCTAATCGCTCTGTAATCCCTTCAATGGATTCACCTTTTTTCATTAATAAAGAAACATTTTCGTCCGCAAGAATTGGAACCGTAACCGTCGACCCTTTGCTAACTTTCGCTTCCCCTAATAGAGCGCCACGTTCATAGCGTTTTTGTAACTCATATTGACTATAAGCATAATCAAGCATTTCTGTTACTTGTCGATTTCTATCCTTTGGAGTAGGTGCTCCCATTACCACTGCAATGATTCTCATCCCATTTTTATTTGCAGTTGCTGTAAGACAATATTTTGCTTCTCTTGTAAAACCAGTCTTTAGACCATCTACTCCTGGGTAAAATTTGACCAATTTATTCGTGTTTACTAGCCAAAATTTATCTTCTGTATCTTCACGAAGATAGTCCTCATAAAGACTTGTAAATTTTGTGATTTCTTCGTATTTTAAAAGAGCTTGAGCCATAATCGCTAAATCGTTTGCAGATGAATAATGATTCTCAGCAGGAAGACCATTTGAATTGACGAAATGTGTGCTTGATAACCCCAACTCTTTTCCTTTCTCGTTCATCATGTTCACAAACTGCTCTTCTGAACCAGCTAAATGCTCTGCCATCGCAACGGAAGCATCATTACCTGAAGCTATAGCGATTCCTTTCATCATCTCTTCCACAGTCATTTCTTCTCCAGGCTCTAGAAATATCTGTGACCCCCCCATGGAAGCCGCTCTTTCACTCGTTCTGACTTTATCATCCCACTTAATTTTTCCAGAATCAATCGCTTCCATAATTAATAACATTGTCATTACTTTGGTCATACTTGCTGGTGGGAGTTTCTCTTTACTGTTTTTTTCATATAAAACCTCACCAGTATCTCTTTCAATTAGAATAGCTGAAGTAGCTTGATCTGCTAAATCAACACCTGCTTCCTCTGCGTACGCTGTAGTCCCCCCCAGAATGTATATACCTAGTAAAAAAATAATGAATGATTTTTTCAAATGTATCCCTCCATTCTTTTTCTTTACCATTCTGCCCCAAACGGAAGGGATTATACAAAGCTAGAACTAAGAAAATAGTGAAAAAGTGCTGATTCGTTATTAGGTAAACGAAACAGCACATGTTTAGATTCTAACTCTTATTCTGTTATTACATCATATATCAGTGGTGCTAGTGAAACCGATTGTTCAGCAAGTGTATAAGAAGCTCGTATCATTTCTATTATTTCTTGAACATTCTCTTTATTCGCGTGGATTGTAGCTAGTGAATCATCTTTAGATACCTTATCACCAGTTTTCTTCCGTAATTCAATCCCCACCGCTAAGTCTATCATAGAGGTTTTCGTTGCACGCCCCGCACCCAACAGCATTGCAGCTGTACCAATTTTATCGGCTTCAATTGCAGCAACATAGCCACTTTTGATTGCCTTCACATCTATTTTAAAAGATGCTGTCGGTAATTTTTCTGGGTTATCTACATAGGATGGATCTCCACTTTGAGCTTCAATAAACGTTTTAAAGTGTTGTAATGCCTTACCAGAAGAAATGGCATCTTGTAATAGAGTTCTCGCTTCCTCAAGTGTTGGTGCTTTTTCCGCTAAGAGTACCATGTGACTCCCTAACGTTAAGCATAGTTCCGTTAAATCATTCGGCCCTTTTCCCTGAAGCGTGTCTATCGCTTCTCTTACCTCTAATGCATTCCCTACTGCAAACCCAAGAGGTTGGCTCATATCCGAAATGATTGCAGCTGTCTTTCTCCCAAGATTGTTTCCAATCCTAACCATCGATTGCGCAAGTTTCTTTGTTTCCGTAAGGTCTTTCATAAATGCACCAGCACCTGTTTTAACATCTAAAACAATTGCATTCGCTCCAGAAGCTAATTTTTTACTCATAATGGAGCTTGCAATTAGAGGTATGGAATTTACAGTCGCTGTAACATCTCTTAATCCATATAGTTTTTTATCGGCTGGAGTTAAGTTATCTGTTTGACCTATCACAGCTACTTGATTTTTATTTACAAGTTTAATAAATTCTTCATTTGTAATTTCTACATTAAATCCGCTGATTGCTTCTAATTTATCAATCGTTCCACCTGTATGACCAAGTCCTCTACCACTCATTTTTGCCACTGGTACGCCTACACTTGCAACTAAAGGGGCTAACACAAGTGTTGTTGTATCTCCAACACCACCAGTACTGTGTTTATCTACCTTAATTCCATTAATTTCGGAAAGGTCGATCGTTTCACCAGAGTGTACGATGGCATTTGTAAGATGAGCTGTTTCTCCTTCAGTCATCCCTTGGAAATATATCGACATAGCCCAAGCGCTAATTTGATATTCTGGAATGGAATCCTCCGTATAGCCATTTATAATAAAATCAATTTCTTCTTTCGTGTGTTCGTGCCCATTTCTTTTTTTTTCAATCAAATCGACCATTCTCATTGCATGACACCCTCTCTCAAATAGACCACAATTGATTGTCGCCTTCCTGTAACAGGGAACGAACTAACTTGATAAAGCGCGGTTTTGCTTTAGAAGCAACTTCCATTACCTCTTCATGTGTTATTCCTTCAATTGTCTCCCCTATTGCCATATCAGTAATACACGAAATTCCTAGTACATTCATATTCATATGTCGAGCTACAATTACTTCAGGAACCGTGGACATGCCAACAACATCTCCCCCAAGTTTTCGTAACATTATAAGTTCTGCAGCTGACATATACGTAGGACCACTAACAGCTGCATAGACTCCTTGTTGTACATTGATATGTAATGTTTCAGCTACCTTACATGCGTGCTCACGTAGCTTAGGTGTATATGCATGACTCATATCTGGAAACCTTGGTCCTAACTCATCATAGTTTGCTCCTATTAGTGGATTAGCCCCTGTAAAGTTAATATGGTCTGTGATGATCATTAAATCACCGGGTTGAAATTGTTCATTCATTCCTCCACATGCGTTCGTCACAATTAAGCTCTCGCAACCTAATAGGTTCATGACTCTTACAGGGAGAGTAACTTCTTGCATGGAATAACCTTCATAAAAATGAAACCTACCTTGCATAGCACAAACAATTTTTCCCTCTAATTCTCCGATAACAAGTTGCCCTTTATGCCCTTCCACCGTAGAAGATGGAAAATGAGGAATGTCACGATAATCAATTTTCACTGCGTTCGTTACATCATCCGCTAAGTCACCTAATCCAGAACCTAAAATGAGGCCTATTTCAGGCTTTACATTTATCTTTCCTTGAATAAATTGAACAGATTGTTTTATTTTTTCGATCATTTTTTCTCCCCATCCATTCTTTTAACGATTTCTTTCACAAAGGCTAAAAATTGCGTTTTTACCATCTCCGTAGTTTCCATTACTTCTTCATGAGTGAGAGGCTGATCTAAAATACCAGCAGCCATATTAGAAATACAAGATATTCCGAGTACTTGAAGTTCACTGTGTCTTGCTACAATCACCTCAGGAACAGTGGACATCCCTACAGCATCTCCCCCTAAAGTCCGAAGCATTCTTATTTCAGCTGGCGTTTCATAGGAAGGACCAGGGTTACCAACATAAACTCCTTCTTGAACTGTTAGTCCTATGTTTTTTGCAGCTTGCTTACCTAAATCCAATAATTTTGGAGAATATGCTTGTGACATATCTGGAAAACGAACACCCACGGCATCATCATTAGGACCTATAAGAGGGTTAGCACCTGTTAAGTTAATATGATCACGAATAAGCATCAAATCCCCAGGCTTATAGTTTTCATTAATCCCTCCTGCAGCATTTGTTACAATAATGGAAGAAACACCAATTGCCTTCATTACTCTGACTGGAAGTGTCACAAGATCCATTGGGTATCCTTCATAAAAATGAAACCGCCCTTGCATTGCTACAACTTGTTTCCCTTCAAGTTCACCTATTACAAGCTGTCCTTTATGACCTGCTACTGTAGATGTTGGGAAACCAGGAATGTCACTGTAGGGAATACGAACAGCATTTTGTATCTCGTCTGCTAGCACACCTAAGCCTGACCCTAAAATTAATCCGATTGATGGCTTTTTCTGAATCTTATTGCTAATCAATTCCTCTGCGGCTTTTATTTTTTCAACAGTACTCATATTAAATCTCTCCTATCTATATTTCTTGTAAAAAGCTTGTTCCAAACTTAGGCATCGTTACTTGAAAATTATCAGCAATGGTAGCCCCAATATCCGCAAACGTCTTTCGAACCCCTAATGATTTTCCAACGTCGATATTTTTGTTATAAACCAAAAGTGGAACATATTCTCTCGTGTGATCTGTTCCGTGGTGAATAGGATCGTTTCCGTGATCTGCAGTAATAATTAACAAATCTTTCTCTCCTAACTTCTCTACAACCTCTGCAAGTCGATCATCAAACTCTTCTAACGCTTTGCCATAGCCAATCGGATCCCTCCGATGTCCAAACTTCGCATCAAAGTCTACTAGGTTTAAGAAACTCAAACCTTTAAAATCCATGTTAATTGTTTCATGTAACCTATCCATTCCATCCATATTAGAGACAGTACGAAGGGAC
The DNA here is from genome assembly GCF_041820985.1 of Evansella sp. AB-rgal1. Taxonomy (NCBI): domain Bacteria; kingdom Bacillati; phylum Bacillota; class Bacilli; order Caryophanales; family Bacillaceae; genus Evansella; species Evansella sp. AB-rgal1. The sequence goes on along the minus strand of NZ_JBGUAU010000002.1, from coordinate 93,487 downwards.
TTCGTTATACCTTCCCCATCAAATATATCAGAAATTTTACCTACAGCTATAGAATCCAAACCGTTGTCTTGTAATTCATTCATTACCGTCCTTTCGAATGGCTTTAAAGCATAATCATGACGGTTAGGCGTACGCTCCCAATTTCCAGGAACACCTATAAATGGTCTTGCAATCACTCTACCAACCATATATTTTTCATCAAGAGTTAGTTCTCTCGCAAGTTTACATATGTTATATAGTTCTTCAATTGGAACTATTTCTTCATGCGCAGCTATTTGTAAAACAGAGTCTGCAGATGTATAGACAATAAGGTCTCCTGTTTTCATATGAGTTTCCCCTAATTCATCTAATATCTCCGTTCCAGAGGCAGGTTTATTACCTATTACCTTTCTCCCTGTTTTTTCCTCAAGTTCATTTATTAATACAGCTGGAAAACCTTCTGGGAATGTTCGAAAAGGCTGGTCGATGTTTAGACCCATGATCTCCCAATGCCCTGTCATCGTATCTTTCCCAACTGAAGCTTCTTCCATCTTCCCATAGTGAGCGAGAGGTTTTTCTCCCTTTAAACCACCTTTATAATCTTTTACTGTAGAAAGACCAAGTTTATCTAAGTTAGGTAAGTTTAGTCCGTTCATTTTTTCTGCAATGTGTCCTAACGTATCTGCACCTTCATCATTAAATTCCTTTGCATCAGGTGCTTCACCAATTCCAACTGAATCCATTACAACGAGAAAAACTCTCTCAAACTGTTTACTCATCATTTATACCTCCTAATTCTAACTATCTCATAGTTATAACATACCCAAATATGGTACGATCAAATATAAAACTCCAGCAACGATTTTTTAATCATGTTATCTTGCTAATGATGCGAAATTCACATCCCAGAATGTCTTATGTACACAAAATAGACAAAAACATGGTCGCTACTCTTTTATTCAAGTAACGTACTTTCACGCTATACTTCCAAGGAAGTGCATTTTACACCGCGGAGGATGAAAATACGTTATTAGATGCTTTAGTAACAACTGTATCTGGAATGAGCGCAGTTCCACGACTCCTGTGGGAAGCAAAGCAGAGCCGAGACACCGTAGCAACGTAGTCGTGGAGGGGGCTCGGCAACTCCCCACGGGAAAGGACTGGACTGGAGCGAACGTAATACAAACCAACAAAGTTAGTAATACTAGATAAGTTAACAACTAATTGTAATTACGTAGTTTCAGGGTAGACTAAAAAAAGATCAATTCATACCCTCCTACGCCCTAGGATGGTAACGTGAATAGACCTCCCTCATTCTCGTCTTAATAACATGAGAATATATTTGTGTTGTTGAGATATTCATATGCCCTAACATTTCTTGAACCGCTTGAATATCCGCACCATTTTCCAATAAGTGGGTTGCAAATGAATGTCTTAATGTTTGTGGAGTTAAACTCTTGGAAATTTCCGCTTCTACCGCCAAATTTTTAATTAACTTCCATAATCCTTGTCGTGTCAATTGTTTACCATGATGATTTACAAAAACGAACGAATGTATATTTTGCCTTACTAGATATGGCCTAACATCTTTTAGATACTTCTCTAATGATGCTTTTGCCATTCTGCCAATGGGAATAATACGTTCCTTTTTATTATTACATTTTATAAAGTCCATCTGAAGTTGAAGATCTGATAGTGATAACTCACATAGTTCTGACACTTTCATTCCAGTAGCATAAAGTAACTCTAACAATGCTTTATTTCTCAAATCAAGATTTTTATTTTTTACAGATGAAGATAATAACCTTTCTACTTCATCCAAAGTTAATACCTCAGGATATTTCTTATGTATTTTAGGTAGAGACACATTTATTGATGGATCTGTATTCATGTAAGATTCTCTCACTAAAAACTGGTGGAATCCTTTTATAGAAGATAACATTCTTGAAACAGTAGTAGCAGCTTTTCCTTGTTGTTTTAACTCAAATAACAATTGTACAATAGAAGTTCTACTTACCTCTGTGAAATCTTTTTTTCCTTCTGTCTTTAAAAAATTCATATATGTCGTTAAATCTAAATTATATGCTTGTAAGGTATTATTCGAAACCCCTTTTTCACTGTTTAAATAATGCATAAACTTTTTTACTTCATCTTCCATCTGCTTCTCCACCCTTTATGAAAGTACTACTTATTCCTTATTCCCCGTGACGCAGAAAAAAGCGCAGTCTTTCAAAAGAAGATTCTAGCATAGGTGTATCTACATGCTGTTGAACAACCTTAACAGCTCTCCCTTTAGGTTCTTCATAACGATGATAATCGTTATATTCTGCACTTACCCATAGAATACCATAATAAAAAACAAGCGTGCACCCCATGAATATAAAAAAGATCCATAAAGCCTCTAAGAAAGCACCAATACTTCTCATATATATCTCCCTCTCTTTTTCTTCACCTAGTAAAGAATATGACAGGTAAGACGAGTTCTATACCTTTTGTTATAAAAAAGGGCTGTTTTTCTTAAAGCCTCCCCTGAAAATACGTGTTATTAAGAGTGCATAAACTATGTAGTTTTAACAATCTTGTTGGTTTGTATTCCATTCGCTACTGCCAGCTCCCTTTCCTGTGGGGAGCTGGCAAGCCTCCTCGAGCTAAAGCTCTGCGGGGTCTCGCCCCTGCTCTGCCTCCCACCGGAGTCTCGCTGGCTTACGCTCATTACATAGAAAGTCATAGCACTATCCACTACTTCACAGCGTATTTTCATTCGCCATGGTGCAAATTTTTCACTTGCATGAATGTCTACACCTAAAATACATGTTGATTACCTCGCGTTCGGTAGTTCACAAGCAATAACTTCTCTCAACTTGTATATCTCCTCTTAATCTTAAATTTACGAGAGTAACGTCACCTCAACTTAACGATTTCTTCCCGATCACAATTTACTTTATCTTAATCCATGCATTGTTCACATTTCGACATTTTATGATTTCTGAAACAAAAATAAAAACCTCACTTCAAAAGTAAGGCTCTCTCACTTATTTGCTTTTCGGATCACGACAGCGATAACAAATTCCATGGAAGGTTAACCGATGATCTTTAATGATAAAGTTCCAATCTCTTTCCACTACTTTTTCTACATCTTCTAAAAGATCCTCCTGTATTTCATCTACTGAACCACACTCTATACATACAAGATGATGATGGAAATGGGCCGCTCCTTCTTGACGGAGATCATACCTAGAAACACCATCACCAAAATTAATTTTATCAACAACTTTCAATTCATTTAACAACTCTAATGTTCTATATACAGTCGCTAAGCCAATTTCAGGCGATTTTTCTTTTACAAGCATGTATACATCCTCTGCACTTAAATGATCTTCCTCATGTTCGAGCAAGACTCTAACCGTTGCTTCACGTTGTGGTGTAAGTTTATAGCTTTGCGAATGCAATTGTTTTTTTATTCGTTCAATTCTCTGCTCCATCAGATTCCCCCCCAAAAAGCCGTTCATTGTAATAAGAATAAGAAGTTATAATTTCGCTTCTACTTTTTCTTATTATACTCTTTGAGAAAAATAAGTGTCAAACAAGAATCGTTACAAAAAAGTTTTTATAATTATTATCATCTAATAGTTATTATATTTATAAACAATAACTTACGAACTTATCCATTGAAACACCAATTTCATAACTGCAGGAGAAACATAAGCCTCGTAGGCAGAAACAATAACTACGAATACACTAACGAACACTAAAAATATAGCATAGGATAGAAAATATTGAGCGATAGGCTCGTATCCTCTCCTAGTAATTTGTCTCCAGATCTTAATGGAAAAAGCAGTAGCTACCGTGGTAATAATGATAAAAATAGGAATTAGTATGATATTTTGTGGAAGGATAGAAGAGAAAGCTAGTAAAAATCCATCAAAACCCATTTGGTTTACTAGAAATCCAACTGTAAATCCCACAACTAACCCTTTGATAAATAAAAGGATAAATATGATTGGTAAACCTATGACAGACAAACCAAGTAACCACATAATCCCAATATATTTACTATAATGGGAGAGACTTTGTGAAAACATTGCTGATGAACTTGCAAACTCTCCTTGTTCTACTTGTCCAAAAAACAATGATAGATATGCATACAAATCATTTTTCTGCGAAAAGCTAAGACTATTAACGATAATTGCCCCAAAAATAACTCCCATTATAAGTAATACAGTTGTAAACATATAGATGGACCGATGTTCTTCAACATGATCCATAATAGTTCTCTGCACAACACCCATACGCTTCATAGAGCACTCGCCTCATTTCTAATTTCTGCTTCTATCAAAGCCTATGAATCTATGAAGAAAACTATGACAATTACCTACTAGATTTGTTTCATTTTATTTTTCCATATGTTCCTCCTCCCCCTTCTTCAATGAGGAGTTTTCCACTTCTTGCTTTGATGATCAGTAAAGCTATTTTTATTGGTACAATGTTTACTAGTTCCTCTAGTTCTAGCTCGTGCACAATTTCCATTTCCGTATGGGACTGTAAAAGCTTCTGTAATGTCTTAGGACCAACTCCTGGGATAAATTGTAAAGGAACATGATGTATATATGGAGGGCGTTTCTCTTCCGCCTCTATTCGGGCACATAAGGTTTTTTGCGCTGCGGAAAGCTCCTGTATCCTTTCATATACACCTTTTACTATTTTCTCCCTATGCTCATGTAGACAATATCCATCATCCACCTTTGTGTTGCAAACTCTACATACAGTTTGGTGATATTTTCCTAATCGAGGGTCTAGTCCAATATTTTTCACAATTCTTCTTCCGTTTTCGTTTTTCAATGCCTTCCCCATCTCTACAAAGGTAGGTTTAGCTAACTGAACTACTTGATGTTCTCTCGCTATTTTTGAAGTAGAGTGGGCATCAGAGTTTGAAATAAATGTATAAGGATTCAATTCTATCAGTTTTCCCGCCAATGTCGTATCTGCGCTTAGACCTAATTCAATAGCATCAATAAGTGAAGGATCAAAGACCTCTTGAAGAGAAACTTCAACACCTTTTCCATATAAACTTTTAAAAGGGGTAAATACATGGGCTGGAATGAACCACCCTCCCATTTTTTTCACAACTTGCTGTAAATTCTTTCCCGTAACATAGATTCGTTGAGAGCTTAAATGAATGTTTTTCATTTTCCCACTACACCAACGTGAAAAATAACGCATACTCTCTATTGTTGGAAGAAAACAAAGGACATGAATAGGACCTTGTGAAAATTCATCATACACCTCAAGTTCTGCCCCCAATAGTATGGTTACTTTGTCTTTATACCGAATTCCTCCATCCTTATATTCATGTGCATCCCCACAAATTACACTTTCTTCCAATTCATCTAAAACTTCAGGGGATTGGGCATCAATAACCCCTAACATATCCATTCCTTTTCTTAATACAGACTCTTCCATAATATTCGGTAAAGTTAATTGATTCGAAGCGGTTATTTTTACAGGTCTATTCGTTCTCGTACGACCTATATGTATATGTAGATCTACATAATACGAAGATAATTTCCCTTGTAACACGTAAGCTCACCTATCTTATTTATTTCTTAGTTGTAGATATTGCACAGCAATTATTGTTTTTGCATCATGAATTACTTTCTCTTTTATCAATTGTTCTGCTTCCGCTAGAGTGACCTCGATACGTTCAACGAATTCATCTTCATCGGTATTGACTACTCCTTCCCCTAAATCCTCTGCTAAAAATAAATAAATAAGTTCATCTGCGAATCCAGGACTAGTATAAAAAGATGCTAATTCAGTCCACTTTTGTGCTATCGTACCTGTTTCTTCTTCAAGTTCTCTTTTTGCACATTCTAAAGGATTTTCTCCCTTTTCAAGTTTTCCTGCTGGAATTTCAGCTATCACTTTTTCTAAAGGCTTTCTATATTGATTTACAAGAATCAGTTTGTTTTCTTTTGTAATTGGTATAACTGCTACTGCACCTGGATGGTTTACAATTTCTCGTTTACTGCTTTCTCCATTTGGCAAGGTTACATCGTGAATGGAAAGGTCAATAATTCTCCCTTTATAAATCGATTGTGTTTTCGTTGTTTTTTCAATAAAATTCTCCATTGTTACTTCCTCCAGTTCTGTATTTCTACCTTTTAACATATGGATAAGCATATCATATGAGGAGGTGTTTCAGGTGAAAAGTTATCATAGAAATAATGGCATAATCCTTGCAGGAAAGGCATGGGAAATTCGCGAATTTTTAAAACAAAAAGTTAAACAATATCATACATTACAAGAATGGGTATCCTCGGATAGATACCAATACACAGCTGCCGCAACTCCTAAAAAGAAAAGAGGATCTTTATCAATTGTTCGCCCCATGGATGTCAAAGGAAATGGTGATAGCTGCTGAACTTGATCTAATAGAGGTAATAGTTTTTGCTCAGCTACTTTTTTTATACTAACATTTTCAATGGTTTCTAAATACAAAAGGCTAGTCTCTATCCATTTGTTAGAATAGTCTCCACTAGGAAGTGGTAGGATGCTTTTTGTTAAGGTTAGTTCCGTAAGCGGGGTTATTGTGTGATGACTTATCCCCTGATGTCTTTCCCGCTCATCAGCCCCAGAAAGTCGAGGAATCCAAATGGGAGTTCCACCTAATGCCCCAATCATATTGGCCCAGTTACCTTGAGATAAGCTACTAAACCCGTACCGGGTACTGCTGCCGACTATTCCTGGTCCTAGTGTTATAAGAATTATTCCCTCTTCGTGTGTTTCATGGAAATATTGTAAGGCAGTTACTATATTTATTGATTCCTTTTGAGCTCCAAATGCTTGACCTGTAGAAATGGATTCGAACTTATCCATTTCTTGTAAATACGTAAGGTGCTTACTCATTGCTAAAGGTAACGAAGCCTCATCACTTAAAACTACTAGTAACGGTATATTAACTTCTTGTGATTGTAAGATAAACCATACAATAGGCAACATACTATGTAATTCACACAGTAAAACTTTTCTTCCCTGAAGATCTAATTTTTGATGAAACATTTGATGAGTTCTACTTTCAGGAGATTCTATTGTTAGACTACTGTGCTGATCTCCCAAATACCTAGCTTTCATAATATGTCCATCTTCGTCTTCCTTTTTTTTATCTAAGAGAGGTTTATCAATCACATTTCTGACAATATCCCAACCACCCGTTCCTAACTGTAACTTCGTTGCCGTTGTGTTCACAACAATCCAGTCACCTGATTGAACATCAGAATGAAGAGTACGATATAAAATAGCCTTACCGCTTCCTCCACTCGTTTTTAGACGAAGGATGGTTGATGTCCGCTCTAATACTTCTAGTACTTGTACTTTCTCCTCTGTTAACATAAGAATCACCTCCGTTATGAAACTATATTCGAAAGTCATGTTCGTCATAACTAAGCAATAGAAAGTTTGTGTTATGCTTGCTATGATGGACATATATCTTAATAAATGAGGTGTTATTAACATGAAGAAAAACAAATTAGGTCATTCGGAACTTTACGTATCAGAGATTGGTTTTGGTTGTATGTCATTAACTGGAGATCAACAAACGAACGAGAGACTCCTTCACGAAGCTATCTCAAACGGTGTGAACTTCTTCGATACAGCCGATCTCTATGATAAAGGGATGAATGAAATTTCAGTTGGAAAAGCGTTAAAAGGAAAGCGGTCAGACATTCTCCTTGCATCTAAAGGAGGAAACGAATGGACGGAAGGAAAGGATGGGTGGAACTGGAATCCTACAAAATCCTATCTAAAAACTGCTGTAGAGAAGTCGTTACACCGACTACAAACTGATTATTTGGATCTATATCAATTACATGGTGGTACAATGGAAGACCCTATAGAGGAAACAATAGAAGCTTTTGATGAATTAGTGAAAGAAGGAAAAATTCGTTATTATGGAATATCTTCGATTCGACCGAACGTAATAAAAACATATTTAGAAAAATCCAATATAACAAGCATAATGATGCAATTTAGTTTATTAGACCGCAGGCCAGAAGAATGGTTCTCTGTCATTGAGGAAAAAAATGTATCTATAATTGCTAGAGGACCTGTTGCAAAGGGATTACTTACTGATAATTATGATAAAAAATTATCAGAACAGGGGTACTTAACCTATTCTGGTGAAGACTTAAAAATGACACTTCAACAACTAAGAAACTTTGCTAATACGAATGAACTCACTCTACAAGAATTAGCACTTCGTTACTCCTTAGATCATTCTGTTGTAGCAACCGTCATTCCAGGCGCAAGTCAGGTAGATCAGGTAAAAGAAAATATCATAGCCTCCACTAAGCCTGCTTTGACAGAAGATACAAAAAAGCAATTGCAGATGATGACAAAAGAGTGGAAATACGAGCAGCATAGAGATTAAAAAGGTATGTTTAACTCAGGCTAACTTTTTATACCACTTCACAAGAATTTTTGATAGAATGAATAGCAGTGCATTAATACTTTAGAAAAACTCCTAAGTTATAATGCATACATAAGAAAGGAAGATCTTCATGACTTTATTGGAAGCAATTATTTTTGGAATTGTACAAGGTATCACCGAGTTTTTACCTATTTCTAGTACAGCACATATTGTCATTACGCAGATGATATTTGGCTATTCTTTTCCAGGACTCTCTTTTGAAATATTTCTTCATCTAGCTTCTGTATTTGCTGTTATAATTTACTTTAGGCGTGACCTTGTAGATATAATCGTGGGTTTTTTTCGATATATTGGAAAACGGCGTTCTGATGATAAATCACAGTTTTACTTCGGAATATACATTTTAGTTGCCACAGCAATAACAGGTATATTAGGTAAAATATTATCGGACGTTGGATCTGATTCCATTAAAACTCCAACGTTTATTGCCGGGGCTCTTATTGTAACAGGTATATCGTTAATCTTTATTGAACGTTTCCATAAAACAGGAAACAAAACAGAAAGTACAATGACATTTTGGGATTCCATTTTAGTAGGTTTAGGCCAAACACTAGCAGTTATTCCAGGGATTTCAAGATCCGGCGCTACATTAGTAGTTGCGTTACTCGCTGGTTTACAACGAGAAACTGCAGTGAGATATTCTTTTTTATTAGCAATACCTGTCATTTTAGGTTCTACTGTCTTAGCAATTGGGGATTTTTCATCAGAAATGGTTCAATACGTAGGTGCGCTCAATTTGATAGTAGCATTTGTTGTTACGTTTACCTTCTCGTTACTAGGTATTATTTGGTTAATTAGCTTTTTAAAGAAAAGTAAATTGATTTATTTTGCGATCTATTGCTTCGTTGTAGCTTTCTTAGTGTTCAGCTTCATTGATCCAGATACTGTGATGGATATTAAATAAAAGACAAAAAGTGTAATGGCAGGGTGAAAAACTCTACCATTACACTTTTTTCATTTTTGTAACAATTTTTTCCGTTACATTTACGACACCCTATATTTTTGGTAAACTTAGAAACGGTATTCAAAATTGCTAGTTTACTATTCATAAATAAATCTAGATAATAATAGATTCATAATAGGAGAAAACAACATGAAAAAATCAAAAAGCTTTATTGGAAAAGATCTACTAGGATTTGGTCTATTGTTGTTATTCCTTATCCTATTTCTTGTAAGTGATCGTTTAAACGACAATGAAACATTGAATAATTTACCTGGGGATTGGATTAACGTTAATACGATCTTCTTAAGTATTGTATTAGAGGCAATTCCATTTATACTGTTAGGTGTATTCGTTTCCTCCCTAATCCAAGTATATGTTTCAGAGGAAACCATACAAAAATTCTTGCCTAAAAATGCAATTTTAGCATTAGTGCCTGCAGCCATGTTAGGTTCAATTTTACCATTATGTGAGTGTGCTATCGTTCCAGTAGTGAGGCGTCTTATAAAAAAAGGAATGCCACTTCATGTAGGAGTAGTATTTTTAGTTGCCGCACCTATCCTTAATCCAATTGTATTTGCATCTACCTATTTCGCATTCCGAAGCGAACCTACGAATGTCATTTTATACTCTCGAATGGGACTTGCTTTTGTATTGTCTATTATCATTGGTGGAATTCTTTACGCAATTTTCAGAAACAATAGTGAACAGTTACGAAGTTCCGTACCTACGGCTCACGTTCATGACCATCATCACCATCAACTAAATGATAAGAAACCAACATTGACTGCTAGATTAAAAGAAACTTTATATCATGCAGTTGATGAATTCTTTATGATGGGTAAATATTTAATTATGGGAGCATTTATTGCAGCCCTTTTCCAAACATTCCTAGATCGATCTATTTTAGAGGCAATTGGAACGAACCCATATTCTTCCACACTAGTTATGATGACATTCGCGTATTTACTATCTTTATGTTCAGAAGCCGATGCCTTTGTAGCAGCTTCGTTCGGTAGTCAATTCACAGATATGTCAAAAGTAGCATTCTTAACATATGGACCTATGCTAGACTTAAAAAATACGTTTATGCTGTTTGCTTTCTTTAAAGCTAGATTTGTCATCATCTTTATGATTACTGTTACTATCATTGTATTTACAGCAGTAATGGTACTTTTCGGAGTAATATTATAATATACGAGGAGGTTCCCTTATGAAAAAACCATACGATCACTCTTTTCACGCATATATAAAAGGGATTATATTAATAGGCTTTGCTTTACTTATGTTAGCACTCGTCATTTCTGGTAACCTCGTTTATTATATTGCACCAACGATGTATCCATTTATTTACTTTGCTATGACTACCTTTTTCATACTTGGTATCATTCAAATTTTTCGCAGTACTTCAAAAAACGATGACGAACATGAGCAACATTGCAACTGTGATCATGATCATCAAATACGTGGACCAAAACTAGTGAAACTAGGTATTTATAGCATTTTTATTTTACCAATATTGCTAGGTTTTGTTCTTCCTGACCGAATGTTAAATAGTGACTTTGCTAAAAATAGAGGAATTCAGTATGGTTCAGGGATAGTTACTGTTCAAGCAGAAGGAAATTCAAATGAAGTTGAGCAAGAAGTTTCAGAAAGTAGCACATCAAGAGCGGATGCATACCTTGAAGACCCTGAGGGGTATTTTGAATATCAGGATGCTCAACTGTATGCAGATAACGATATTGAGCATTATCAATTTGAAGAATTATATGACCAAGATTGGTTCGATGCTTTTTATGAGGAATTTGCAAATGAATTAGAACAACAGGATGTTATTACCGTAACAGAAGAAAATTATTTAGACGTAATGACTGTGCTTGATTTGTATTTAGATCGATTCATTGGGAAAGAAATTGAAATTATTGGATTTGTATTTCGTGAAGATGACTTTAACGACAATGAACTAGTAATTGCTCGTTTTTCCATGACGTGTTGTACGGCTGACGCTGGGGTATATGGAACACTAGTTGAATCAAATGATGCATCCCAGTTTGAAGGAGATACTTGGGTTTATGCTAGTGGGATTATAAAGAAAGGTCAGTATCATGAGTTTCAAATTCCTGTTATTACTGACAGTTACTTACGAGAGGTTGAAGAGCCTACCACTCCATATGTATATCCAAGTTATAATTGGTAATTAGAAAAGCGCAAGGCACCCTTTCAGGACCGAAATGCAAATGTTCTGGACGATAAAAAGTGCTTTTTACTTTTAAACGGTTAGGCTATTTGCACGAGCCGATGGCGTCTGGAGCTAGACACCTTTCAAAGTCTAAAAATTTATATTTTATCTTTTAAAAAAAGGATGTCAATATGAGAATTCTCTTTTTGACATCCTCTTTCTTATTATTTTGTAACAACAGTCATAATGGCCGTTTCACCAGCAACCGCTGAAATGTTTTTTTCTTTCACAAGTGACTCCACGGCATCAACGTTTGTGATAATGATAGGAGTTATAGTACTCGTAGCTTTTTCTTCAATTAAACGGATATCAAATTCAATTAATTTATCGCCTTGTGCCACCTTATCACCTTCCTTCACAAAAGCTTGAAACCCCTCTCCCTTCATACTCACGGTTTCTAGTCCAATGTGAATCAATAACTCAATACCATTTACAGTCTTTAATCCTAACGCGTGCTTTGTTGGGAAAACTTGAATGATTTCTCCATATGTGGGTGCTACAACAGTAGTTCCTTTTGGCTTTACAGCAACACCGTCTCCCAACATTTTCTGAGAAAATGTTGGATCTGGAACTTCTGAAAGAGATACAATATCACCAGTAATCGGTGACATTAATACGTCTTTTCCAGTTGCTTCAGGCATATTCACTGCGGACTTCCCCTTCTTATCAAACCCAAATAATTTTTTTAGCATCGCGATCACTCTCCGAAACTTGTATATACATCTCCTTCTAATGTACTATATATCCCTTAACATGTAAAATAAGGACCGAAAATTACGTAAGATATAAAGATACAAACATGGGAAAACAAGGAAAATACGAACGTTATACAAAATCATAAAATTTAAGTTCGTAAAACATATTCCCTCTAGTCTTTTTCTGTGCTATAATCAATATCGTCCTATAACAATAGACAAATTACGACTCAATTCGTAAATAATTTAATAGAACTCGTATAACTGTGAGGATATGGCTCACGAGTCTCTACCAAATGACCGGAAATCATTTGACTACGAGTGAAGGATCGAAAGTTTGAATAGATAGAAATCTATTAATCTATTCCCTTTTTCCGTTTGTACAAAACTCTGGTTCATCCCTTCACTTGTATTTTTAAGTGAAGGATGGATCAGAGTTTTTCTTTGTTTCATCCTATTATTTTAATATAACTTCTGTTAAGGAGGAAAATGAAAATGAAATTATTAGAAAATTATATTCAACAATTTGGAACAGTACTATCCGATGGTGTTTTGAAAGTGGATACCTTCCTAAATCATGGTATCGATCCTAAATTAATGGTGGAAATCGGAAAAGAATTTGCCGAGCGCTTCAAAAAAGATAATGTTACAAAAATAGTTACATTAGAGTCATCTGGAATTGCTCCCGCACTTATGACCGCTTTATCACTAGATTGCGAGATAGTTTTTGCTAGAAAACGAAAATCTCTAACTATGATTGACCATCTATATAGTGCAAACGTCTATTCTTTTACAAAACAGCAAAGTAGTGAAATATCCATTTCGAAAGATTTGATATCTGGATCAGACAATATATTAATTATTGATGATTTTCTTGCAAATGGCCAAGCTGCTTTAGGCCTAATTGATATTGTAAATCAATCAGGTGCATCCGTTGCAGGAATTGGAATTGTTATTGAAAAGTCTTTCCAACCAGGAAGAGAAAACTTAGAAAAAAATGGGTATCGTGTAGAATCGTTAGCAAGGATTTCATCCCTTGAAGAGAATAAGGTCTCCTTTGTACAAGATACAACGGAGAATTATACATTTAAACATTGATTACTATTAATTTTTTCAAAAACCAATAAATATTAATAGGTACTTTACCTAAAAGGAGAAACATACTATGTCTGAAAAAACTGTTCACTATCCTTGGTTCAAAAAAGAAGATACGGATGCATTCTTTGCTCTTTTCCAAAACAATTTAGCTAATTTCGTAATTATAACTGTTACAATGTTAGGATTAGGTTTCCCTGCAAGTATTGTATTCGGTAAGGTTATTCCAGGAGCTGCTGTAGCCGTAATCTTCGGAAACCTTTATTATGCTTGGATGGCAAATCGATTAGCGAAAAAGGAAAATAGAGCAAATGTTACAGCTCTATCTTATGGAATTAGTACTCCAGTGATGTTTATCTTCTTGTTCGGGGTATTAGTACCTGCAAATGTATTTACTGAAGACCCTGAATTAGCCTGGAGAATTGCTTTAGCTGCAGCATTTATAAGCGGTTTAATTGAAGTATTAGCTAGTTTTACTGGAAAGTGGATTCAACGTAACTTACCTAGAGCAGCTATGCTTGGTGCTCTTGCAGGGGTTGCACTAGCATTTATTGCTGGAGAGATGTTATTCAAAACGTTAGAAATGCCAATTGTTGGTCTATTTGTTTTAGCTGTCATTTTAGTAGGTATTGTTGGAAAAATATCTTTACCATTTAAAATTCCCGCTTCCTTATTTGCTATTGTTATTGGAACAATATTAGCTTTTGGACTGGGATATGCCGATGTAGCTGCTATTGGTGAAGGATTTAGTAATCTTGGTTTCTATCCACTACTACCGTCATTAGCTGTGTTTGAAGGCTTTACGTATTTATTTGGTGCAATGATCGCACTATTAGCTGTCATCTTACCTATTACTATTTATAACGCTGTGGAAACAATGAACAATGTAGAAGCAATGTCTGCAGAAGGTGATTCCTATGATGTTCGTGAATGTCAAGCTGTTGACGGTGTTGGTACGATGTTAGGAGCAGTGTTTGGTGGTATGTTCCCAACTACCGTTTATATTGCTTCTGTAGGATCTAAATACATGGGGGCTGGTCGTGGATATAGTATTTTAAATGCTGTAGTCTTCTTCTTTGCTGCAATGTTTGGTGTTATTGCTGCTTTATCTGCAATTATCCCGGTTGCGGTTGTTGCACCAATATTAGTATACGTAGGTACCTCTATGGTCGCTTCTGCGTTCTCAACAAATGATAAGAAGTATTATATTGCTGTTGCTATTGCCATGCTTCCATATTTCGCAAACTATTTAATGACTCGATTTAATGGAAACAATCCGGAAATGATTGCAAATCTGTCATCAGGTATTGTTCCGCTAGGACAAGGTGCCATGTTTACTGCAATACTATTAGGGGCAATCACTGTATTTATCATCGATCAACAATTCCATAAAGCAGCCATTTTTTCTCTTGTTGCTGCGTTTTTAAGCTTTGTAGGATTAATGCATGCTCCTTCGTTACAATTCGGAGCTGCTACAGAATATGCTATTGGCTACACCTTAATTGCTTTATTCTTCGGAGCTTATTGGTTGAAAGATGTAAAAGTAGCACAGGAAGAGAAAACAAAAGACAGTGCAGAAGCAGCATAATTGCATTGTAGAGGGCGACCCAAGTTTTACCTGTAGGTCGCTCTCTTTTTAATGTTTATAAATCATTTTCCTAGTCATTCCACCATCAATAACAAGATTTTCTCCTGATATAAAATCATTTTCAGGGTCTGACAAGAAAAAACATGCTCGCACAATATCCTCGGGATTCCCTACCCGTTTGGAAAAATGTTGTTCATGATCCGCATTACGAAGTTCTTCATATTTCCCTGTTTCAATCCATCCAGGACTTATAGAGTTTACTCGTATCTTCTTATCTGTAAAACTTGCGGCTAATGCGTGAGTCAGGGCAACAATACCACCTTTTGACGCAGCATATGCTTCTGAATGTGGCTCGGACATGATTGCACGTGTAGATGCGATATTTACAATAGCACCTCTATTTTCTAACAAGCTAGAACAATATTTGGAGAACAAAAATACACTCGTTACATTGGTATGGAGAATTCTTTCCCATTCCTCAAATTCTAATTTGTCTATGGAGGTAAATTTGGAAATTCCCGCATTATTTATTAATACATGGAGTTCATTCTGCTCTTTTTTAATGATATCCACTATTTTTTTAACATCATTATCTTTAGAGACGTCTCCCTTTAGAAATGTTACCCTTTTCCCTTTCGCTCTCCATTTGCTTTGAAGCTTCGCCCCATTTTTTTCATCGATATCAACTATGTATACAATACTATCAGATTTTGCGTACCCTTCGGCGATCGCTTTACCAATTCCATTTGCTGCACCGGTTACTAAAATCACTTTGTCTTTCCATTTATCCATCTGGCTTCACCTCATACAGTAGTTTCCTAACTATACCCTTATAGATACTTCATACCTATAAACAATCATACAGAAAATCTAAGAAAAAAACCAAGACTCCCCTACTCTAGGAATCTTGGTGTATTTTTTTACTCTTTTACATTTATATTATACTCTGTCAACCACGTATGAACTTGAATTAAATGTGCGATTAATTGCGGTCCCGTCATTAACTGACCAAAGTAAGGTCTTTTAAACGATTCACCCTTTGTCTCCACAAGTTGTTGCAAAGCATTTTTATCAAAAAACTCAAATAAGGGAGAATCTCCTTTATCAATGATTTCTTTTAAACCGTTCGTGACAAGTTTTGTATAAACAGGATGGTGTGTTTTAGGGTATGGGCTCTTTTTACGATATAGCACTTCATCAGGTAAAATCCCTTCTAATGCTTTTCTCAAAATGCCTTTTTCTCTACCTTCATGCATTTTCATATCCCATGGGATATTCCAAACATATTCTACTAAGCGGTGGTCAGCAAATGGAACTCGAACTTCCAAACTAGCAGCCATACTCATACGATCTTTCCTGTCAAGTAATGTTGTCATAAACCAAATCATATTTACATAAAACATCTCACGTCGCTTTTTATCAATTCCGGTTTCTCCATCAAGAGTAGGAACTTCTGATAACGTTTCTTCGTACCTCATTTTTACATAATCAGATAATTGAAGGCGGTCCTTCCATTTTGGTACCAACATGGATTGACGCTCTGAAACCGAGCTCATCCATGGAAAGATTGGCTGATTCATCATATCTTCATCATGGAACCATGGGTATCCTCCAAAGATTTCGTCCGCGCATTCTCCCGATAGTCCTACCGTAACATCCTTTTTAATTTCTTCGCAGAACCAAAGCAGTGAAGAATCAATATCAGCCATACCAGGAAGGTCTCTTGATCTCACCGCATTTATCAAGTAATCATATAGATCGTTATTTGTGATTACACACGGATGGTGTTCTGTTTGAAATTGTGTACGCATTTTTTCTATCCAATGTCCGTCAGAATTCGGTTGGAATTTACTTGCCTTAAAATACTGATCATTTTCTTCATAATCGATGGAATATGTTTTTAACATTCCTCTATCTTTCTTTTCAAAATAATCCGATGCTACTGCTGTTATGGCACTAGAGTCTACTCCGCCAGAAAGAAATGTACAAACTGGTACATCAGCAACCAACTGTCTTTGAACAGTATCTATAAACAGTGATCTTACTGTTTCTGCAGTTTCTTCTAACGAATCAGTATGCACCTTGCTTTCCACTTGCCAGTAACGTCTCATTTCTATTCCATCATTAGATACTCGCATCCAATGAGCTGGGCGTAGCTCCTCCATCCCTTCGTAAACTCCATGGCCTGGAGTTCTTGAAGGACTCAGTCCGAAAACCTCGCGTAACCCATCCTCACTTATCTCTGCTTTTACTTCAGGGTGTTCTAAAATTGCCTTCATCTCTGAACCAAATAACAAGCCTTCGCCATGCTTATAAAAAAATAGTGGTTTCACTCCTAATCTATCTCTAACTAAAAACACTTGGTCCTTTTCTTCATCCCAAATAGCAAAGGCATAAATGCCGTTTAATTTATCTACACAAGCTTCTCGCCAGTGAATGTAGGAAACAAGAAGTACTTCGGTATCAGAATGTGATTGAAATGTATATCCTTTTTGAAGTAATTCTTGCCTTATATCCTCTGTATTATAGAGTTCTCCGTTATAGCAAATCGTATATTTCTTTCCATCGTGTTCTCGCGTCATTGGTTGACCTCCACCTTTTGGGTCAACTACTATGAGTCTAGCGTGCCCGAAGGCTACTTTATTTTCCATCCAAATATTTTCCATATCTGGACCTCTTCGGTTGAGTGTTTTGGCCATGTTTTCAATCGTTGTATGTTCATTTTTTAAAGGGCGATGGAAATCTACCCAACCAGTGATTCCGCACATGGACGAATCCCTCTTTTCATTAAAATTTCCTTCCTGTATTTCTCCTCTTTACCATGCTATTCACAAGCGTTTGTCCTATGTGCCTATGTTTACGCTTTCAATTAGAAAAACATTTTTGTTACGTTTTAGTAGGTCTCCCCTGAAAATACGTAATCTCAATTGGTGGTTAACTTATCTAGTATTCCTAATATTGTTGGTTTCTATTCCATTCACTACTGCCCACTCCCTTTCCTGTGGGCAACGGCGTCATGTCGCCATCCTGGCTCCCGTCGCTACGGTGTCTCGCCCGTACTGAGTTCGTGAACCTCCGCTCATTCCATATAAAGTGAAGAGCCTTTAGAATAAAACTAAAAAGACCAACTCTGTGTGAATTGGTCTTATGATGATATTATTTGTATACCGAACCAGGTGTAAATTCATATTCCTTACTTAACTTTTTTGTTTTCAAGAATATGTACGAATAGTTTTTCGCATGCGTCGTTTATTAAGTCGTATACTTCATCAAAATTGCCAGTGAAATATGGGTCTGGTACATCTGCAACAGCTTTTTCAGGAGTGAAGTCTAATAGGCGTGATATCTCTCCTGTTTCTGTTGTGCCTTTTACTTTTAGTTTATCTATATTTCCAATATTGGAGGCATCCATTCCAATAATAAAATCATAATCTGTTAAATCTTTTGACTTTACTTGTCTCGCTGTAATTCCTGTATGTTTAACATTGTTTCGGTCTAAAATCGCTATTGTTCCTTCATGAGGTGGATTACCAATATGCCAATCTCCAGTACCAGCGGAATCAACTTCAATTTCAGTCTCTAAACCTGCTTTCTTTACCTTGTCACGAAAAATTGCTTCTGCCATTGGGGAACGACAAATATTTCCTAAACACACAAATAAAACTCTAATCACAACTCTCTCTCCTTTAGCACATGTAAACTGTTCTATTTATTATAGCTTATCACTTCATGAAATACACCATTTCCTAATTATACTTTTCATATAAAAGAACAAATTTACCTTCAACTTGACGATCCCTCCTGATCGTTAAGTGAATAGAAATTTATACTTCCTTATCATAAAAAAAAGACTATAGTATTGGTTCCTTGACCATACCACAGTCTCCCTTTTACTTCTATCTGCTTTTTAATAAGTCACTATAATTTTTTCTAATATTTTCTAAAATTTCATCCACAGATGAATATTTTTCCCCTACTTCGAAGGTTTTATAATTTGTTAAGGAATCCTCAGAGCAACCTACTAAAATTTGTACAACTTCTTCTGGCTCACATTCTACTTGCTCCACGTTGTTTCCTTCACAATGACAATCAATATTGTCAAATCGTTCGTACACAACAACTACATTCTCTTTCATCTCTTCTATCATCAGTTCCCTTGTTTCCACTAAGTCTTTAACAATCATGGCCAGCGCCCCTTTTTGTCATTAATTCCGTGTGAGAATTTCTCTGTCACACTTTTTATTACAGCACTAATACTACACTGTATCCGACACTATTGGGTAAAGAAATTGTGACTATTATTTTACATTTTCGTAAAAAACATAGCTATTATTACCACCTTGTTTTTTATCGTATATTCGTGTTATTATAAGAACGTACGTTCCTATACTTTGAAGTGAGGTGACACGAGTGAATCGTGATCGTGGTGCAATAAAATGGACATCCATGATGCTCCCAGAACATGTACATCAATTAAAGAAATTAGCCGAAAACCATCAAAAAAAGAGGAAGCCATCAATCGACAGTCAACTTCTTGATGAGTGGAGTAGACTATTATCCGAAGCGTACCATCAAGAGATTAGTCTTTCCATTACAACAATATCAAATGGAATAGAGAATTGTTTTACTGGATTTATTCAACGAATTAATCAACTCCAACGGACTATAACAATAGAAGACATGTATCATTCAGAAAGAACGACGCTCCAGTTAAGCGATATTACAAATATTACTGTAGATATAGATACTGAAGATGAGTATTAAATCAAATAACACGGAGGCTTTTCATTGCCTTAAAGGCTGTGTTAAAGGAAAAAACGACCTTTGACACAGCCTTATTTTTTATGTCCACCCACTAGAGTATTTCTGTGTCTTGCGGTACCACCTTCTGCATAGGAAACAGCTCGTAATATAGCATTTGCTCCGTGTTTTCTTCGAATAGCATCCATTACATATCCAAGCGCTCGTTGCTTTGGACGAGTTTCATTAAACAAATTAAGCTGCATGCAATCATCGCCATATATATTAGCGAGAGCTACAGAAATTCGTCGTACAACGTTTCCGTCGTAATGTTGATCAAAAAGTTGTAAGCATGCTTCATACATTTCTATTGTAATGTTTGTTGGTTCTTCAATAGTAAGTTGACGAGAAAAACCACCATTAGTTGCAGACTTACTATAACCGATACCGAGACATATTGTTTGTCCTGCCCGTTTTTCTTTTCTTGCTCTCGCCGCTACCTCTTCACACATCTCTAAAATAACTCGCTTTATCTTCACTTCATCGTCATAGTCTTGGAACAGAATTTGGCTTTTCCCATAACTGATTTGCCCGCTTAAAATGGGAGCTCCAACTTCTGAAAAATCAATTCCCCATGCATGATAATATAACTGGTTTCCCATGACACCAAACGTCTTCTCCAAACTATGTAAAGGATAATTGGCTAACTGCCCTATAGAGAAAATCCCCATTCGATGTAGACGTTTCTCCACCCTTGAACCTATCCCCCACATTTTTTGCAATGGAGTAACCGACCACAACTTTGTTTTCACATCCTCATAGGTCCATTTTGCTATGCTGGACCCTGTCTTTTTTGCGTCCAAATCAAGACAAACCTTTGATAACAACATGTTAGGACCTATACCAATTGCACAAGAAAGCCCAAAACGTTTATATAAGTCATCTTGAATTTTCTTGGCTAACTCCCATTCATTTCCCCAGAGACGCTCGGTTCCTCGAATGTCTAAAAAGCTTTCGTCTACACTATACGTATGAATTGCATGTAACGGAACATATTGATGAAACAATTCTGTCACTTGCACAGAAACATTTAAATACGTAGCCATTGTAGCATTTACTAGCGTAATTCTTGGGTCATTTGGAACTTCAAAAAGACGATTACCTGTTTTAATGCCAAAATCTTTTTTCAATGCGGGAGTTGCTGCTAAGATGACACTTCCTTGGCGATTTTTATCCCCTACTACCGCTAAATGACATGTCAGTGGATTCAGTCCTAAGGAGACAGCTGCACAGCTTGCATAAAAGCTTTTCATATCAATACATAAAATCGTACGTTTTGGTATCGTATCATAATTCTCTTCCACCCTTACCCCTCCACAGAACATTTGTTCCCTTGTAAGGATATTATATGCAAACAGTTTTCGTTTATCAACTGGAAGTATATTACTTCCCTAATTTTTTGTTCGTTTGGATCAGACTAAGAAGTGTAAATCGCTTGGAATTTATATTATAAAGAAAGGCGCACCAAATGATACACCCTCTCTTCTACTTTTTAATGTTTTCTTTTATTAACGTATTTCCCATAATCAGGGATGGCAATATCCTCAAAATTCGTCACGAGCTTTTCTAGGCTCTCCGTTAACAACTCTCCTGTCATCGGTAAACCATGTCCAGTTACAGCAGTGTCTGGATACAACGATTGAAGTGTTTTTACAGATTCCCACGCCCTGTTCCAATCAGCAGTTAAATACCTTGGAGGTCCACTTATCTCCTGTTGTTGCGTCACTACTTTATAAAGTGACTCTTGTTTTACAGTAACAAATGCATCACCAGCAATAAGGGCTCGATCTTCTTCCCGGAATAGAGAAACATGACCGGGTGTATGACCCGGAGTATGAATCCACTTCCACCCCATCATATAGGGAACAGACTGATCCTTAGGGAGGGCCTTTACATGCATACTTATATTGATAGGTTCGTTCGGAAATAGAGGGGATATTTTTGCAACTAGCCCCCCTTCTACGGTAGGGTCTGGCTCTGGATACTTCCTTGCACCTGTTAAAAAAGGAAGTTCTTCCTCGTGTGCGTATACAGGAACTTCCCAATGATCTATTAACTCTATGATTGCCCCAACATGATCAAAATGGCCATGCGTTAAAATGATAGCACTAGGTTTACTTTTTTCTCCGAAGCGATCTTCTGTCATCTTAATAATTTCTTCGGCAGATCTAGGCATACCCGCATCCACTAAAACAAAGTTATTTTTGTCACCTACTAAGCAAATGTTTACAATCTGTACCGTATAGCTGTATATGTTAGGAGCTACCTCTATACCTACTCCACTGCCTACGGATGTGGCAGGTATAAACTTATAATCCCTTCCATAATTCATGTTATTAATATTCTCCATGGGAATCCTCTTTTCAAGTTAAATAGTAAAAATATAATTCTATTTTTCCGAAAAGTGCAACCTCTTATACCCTTGGCTATTCTAATTCATCATACTGTCTGACTAAATGAAAAAAACTTCATACAGTTTGGTGAATGGATTATTTCATTAAACATAGTAGGGTATTAGTAACATTATCTCCATTAGGATTTTTACAACTGAAACCAAGGGAGTGAAAGTGAATGAGTAAAAAAGAACATGCAAATATAGGAACTCGTTCCGTTTGGTCTGGTGAAAAAGAATACCTCGTTCACGGTGCAACTCAAGTTCCTGTCGTTCATAGTGTATCTTTTGGTTATGACGATATAGATGAATGGTATGAAGTAGCAGTTGGAAATAAGCAGGGACATATATATGGACGAAATACAAACCCAACTGTTCAAGCATTTGAAGACAAAGTAAAAGATTTAGAAGGAGCAATAGCAGCAACGAGTTTTTCCACAGGAATGGCAGCAATAAGTAATGCATTATCCACTATTTTGGTACCAGGAGATCGTATCGTATCTATCAAAGACACATACGGAGGTACAAATAAAATCTTTTCAGAGTTTCTACCAAAATTAAATATTGATGTTGCCTTATGTGAGACTGGAAATCATGAGGAAATAGAGGAAGAAGTAAAAAAAGGGTGTAAAATTCTTTACATTGAGACACCTACAAATCCCACAGTAAAAATTACCGATATTAAACGAATGGTGAAAGTAGCCAAAAACAACCGGGCATTGATTTATGTAGATAATACGTTTGCAACCCCTATTTTACAAAACCCTCTTGAGCTTGGGGCAGATTTAGTTATTCACAGTGCTACAAAGTTTCTTGGTGGTCACGCAGATGCACTTGGTGGTGTCGTATGTAGTAATGATAAAGAGCTTGTAGAAAAAATATATCATTATCGGGAAATAAATGGAGCTAGTCTTGATCCCATGGCAGCATATTTATTACTGAGAGGAATGAAAACCCTCCATTTGCGAATAAAACAACAATGCGTGAACGCCTTGACAATCGCCCGTTATTTGCAAGATCACGATAAAATAGAAGATGTTTTCTATCCTGGCTTAGAAACACACACAAACCATCATATAGCAAAAGATCAAATGAAAGACTTCGGTGGCATGTTAAGTTTCGCTTTAAAAGGTGGTTTACAATCAGTAAGAGAGTTTCTGCCAAAATTAAAATATGCAAATAAAGCTGCTAATCTTGGAGCTGTTGAAACGACAGTGGGGCCAGCTCGCACCACAAGCCATGTAGAAAACACTCCAGAAGAAAGAGCTACATTAGGAATACCAGAAGGACTAGTAAGGTACTCCGCTGGAATAGAGAATGTAGAGGATTTATTAGAAGATTTAGAGCAAGCATTAAGTTATATCACACACACAGATTAATATTAGCATCTTGCCCTAGTTCTGTGTGTCTTGGATCAACACTTTATTCGTTCCCCAAAGGTAGTGCTCGCCTTTGGGGGTGCCCTATTTTTTTCGAAGTTGAGATCCTGCTAATTTCTCCACCAACCCTGGAAATAGTTGGTATATTTTTGTTCCGATATTCATCCAACCTGGGAGGTTTACTTCCCGTTTTGGCTTTTGGATAAGTTCCACCGTTTTTAACGCGACACGTTCAGGTGTCAGCATATAGCGTTGCACACTTTTTTCATATTCTCCTGATTTATCCGCAGTCGCAAAGAAACTAGTACGTACAGGACCTGGATTTACAACACTAACATTGATATTTGTACCTTGAAGCTCCATTCTCAGGCTGTTGGCATATCCCAATATAGCATGCTTTGTTGCTGAATATGCACTAGATTTTGGAGTGGCTAGCTTACCCGCTTGAGATGCAATATAAATAATATGTCCAGAACGCTGTTCCATCATATGAGATAGTATCATTTGCGTACATACTATACTACCGAACACATTCACGTGAAACATATTCTTCACCGACTCCATCGTTGATTCATGAGCCAAGTCAAAATGTGCAAATCCAGCATTATTAATTAGCACATCGATTCGTTCTACATCGGATAATATGTGTTGAAAAACTTCTTTTACCGCTTCTTCATCCGAGACATCTAGTTTATAAGTAAAAGGAGTAATCCCTGTTTCGTCCTGTATACTTTCCGCAATTTTTTTTAACTTTTCAAAAGAACGAGCTAGCATGATAGGCGTAGCTCCTTTTTTCGCTACCTCAAAACTTATCTTCTCACCGATGCCACTAGAGGCACCGGTAATAATCACATTCAAACCATCCCAATTCACAGTCACACACTCACCCTTTCAAAATTCACTGATCATCATTATTTCCATTATACTTAACGATCACAACTACGTCGATTTTTCCATTTTTCTGATGATTTAGAAAAAAACTATTGACAGAACCGGGGAACACTTTCATAATAAGGAACATTTACTACTGTTACATTCCATCGTAACGATGAAAAATCAATTTAGCTTAAAGCACAGAAAGGTAGGAATATAGAAAATGAAACACAACATTACTTTTATTGGAGCAGGAGCCATGGCTGAATCACTAATAAGTGGTTGGTTAAAGAAAGAGTATTTAGACAAGAAGCAAATTACTGTAACAAATCGATCCAATGATCGGCGTTTACAAGAGTTAACACAATATTATGGAATAAAGTCTTCTCGCTCTGCTGAGGAATTAATTTCACCGAATACCGTTGTCATTTTAGCGTGTAAGCCAAAAGATTGGAAGAGTGCCCTTGAGCCTTATATTTCCTCTCTTACAAAGGATACACCGGTCGTATCAGTTATGGCTGGGGTAACAATAGAATCTATACAAGAACTATTAGCAAATGAGGATATTCCAGTAATTCGAACTATGCCTAATACCTCTGCTACTGTTGGCGCTTCTATGACAACTATCTCTTTTGGTATTACAGTGACTGATAATATAAAACAAGTCATTAATTACATTTTTAAGGGTGTTGGCGAAACAGCGATTGTTCCAGAAGAACAAATGGATGCAATGACTGCATTAACGGGAACAGGACCAGCATATATTTATTACTTAATGGAAGCAATGGAAATGGCAGCCGAACAAATGGGAATTGATCGCACATTAGCGAAAACACTTGTATCTCAAACACTTCTGGGGGCAAGTTTACGAGTACAAGAAAGTAAAGATGAACCAGCTCAGTTATACAAACAAATTATGAGCCCAGGAGGAACTACGGAAGCAGGATTTAATGTACTTAAGGAAAATGAAGTACAACAATCAATTATTGCTTGTATTCATCGAGCCTGGGAGCGTTCCGTTGAATTAGGTGGCCAAACAGATGGCAGAAAAGCACAGCAGATTTCCAAATTGTTTGAACGTTAAACTATTATAGATACTGTCTATAAATAATCATACCTTTTCTTTAATGATATAATAAGCTATAATTAAACCAATATTTCAATAGTGTTTATTGATTTAATTATCATTATTAGTACGTAATAATTGTTCTTGTACCTAATTTAGGAGGTATGAATATGAAGAAAAGCCAATACGACGTTGTCATCGTCGGAGGTGGCTTAGCTGGCTTATCTGCTGCGGCTTACCTTTCTCACCATGGGAAAAAAGTTGCTGTTATTGAACGTGGTAAGCTTGGTGGTCGCGCCATGACTATAAATATGAAGGGATTTCAATTTAACTTCGGAGCTCATGCTATTTACGGTCGGGATCAATCTCACCTAACATTGATGGAAAAAGAGTTAGGATTAAAACTGTATTGGTCAGACTTTACACAAATGAAGGCAAAATATGACCTAGGAGACGAAGTATCCGTTGTTCCTTCTAATATAGGTGGTTTATTACAAACAAAACTATTAAAAGGAATGGATAAATTCCGTTTTGCTTACCATATTTTATTTACAACACTTGGTTTTGAAAAAGGGGACCCAAATATCTCAATCCAACAATGGTTAGATAAGAAAAAAGTGAGTCCTGCGGTAAAAGAAATGATGCTAAATTTAGCATCCTCCAATTTTTTTACAGGAGAACCCGAAAAAATACCATCGGATGTATTCTTTGGATATTACAGACGATTATTTAAAACGAATATACCTGTAAGCTATATTCAAGGTGGATGGGAAAAACTAATTGCCGAGTTTGTTAGAGTAATTGAAGGAAATGGTGGAGAAATCATTGCCAAAACAAAGGTAACAAGTTTACTAACGGATGGAAAAAAAGTAAAAGAAGTTTATACAAAGAAAATGAAGTACACTGCTGAAGACTTTATATTTGCTATTCCACCAGAAGAGCTTGAAATATTGTTTGAACATAGTCCTATTGAAAAAGATTTGCAGGGGTACTCTTCTTACGAACCAACTTATGTAATGTTTTATGATATTGGTTTAAAGAAGCGAATTGATTCCCCTTATACGTATATTTTTGACCGAGACAGGCAAATATTCATCTCTGATATATCTTATTATGATATGGAAGCTGCACCACCAGGAGGACAATTACTTCAAGCGGTTGCATATTTGAAATCAAAGGATATTCATGACCCTTATGCTCATAATCGTATTAAGCAAGAAATTGAAGCTTTTTATGATAAACATTTTGAAGGTTGGAGAAAACAGCTAGTTGTTCCTAGAGTTTCGAAAGTAGCAGTTGTTCAAGCAATTAAATGGACCATGCACCAAAGAGGCTTACCAACTACATTTTCCAAATTGCCTAATTCCCATTTTGCTGGAGATTGGTGTCAAGGTGAAGGTCAGTTATCTGAGCTATCTTTTTCAAGTTCCTATTCTGTTTGTCAACGCATATTAAAAAAACAAGCAGAACAAAAAGGCGCTTAATTAGAGCTAAATGAATATAATAGAAGAACATGGCTTATCCTCAACTTAATGGCGAAATCCTATCTTTTACTTATATACTATTGCTTACGCAAAATTAAGTCATACCCCCTCCTACTTAAAAAGCTGGAGGGTTTTTACTTTTTCTTATGTATTACTTTCTAGTAGAATAATAAATGGACAAGCTACACAACTAAAACTATTAAAATAGCATATTCAAACAATTACACGGAGGAAAATAATATGACAAAAAATCCTGAATATCCTTCTTGGAAACAAAAGCTTCAATTTATCGTGGAACATAAGTATTTTTCTCGGTTTATTATTATTCTCATTATGTTTAATGCCATTATCGTTGGAATCGAAACATACCCCAGTATTTACCAGGACAATCAGATGCTTTTTTTTAGAATAGATGTAACACTGCTATGGATTTTTTCTATTGAGATTATGATAAGGTTATTAGCTGCTCCCAATTTAAGAGCTTTTTTTAGTAATGGATGGAATTGGTTTGATGTACTCATTGTCTCAGCAGGACACATTTTTGCTGGAGCACATTTTGTAACTGTATTACGTATTCTTCGGGTTCTTCGTGTTTTTAGAGCCATCTCTGTAATACCCTCTTTACGACGCTTAGTGGATGCATTATTAATGACTATTCCCGCACTAGGAAACATCATGTTACTAATGTCCATTGTTTTTTACATTTTCGCTGTAACTGGTACCATGCTGTTCCGTGAGGTAGCACCTGAATACTTTGGTTCTTTGCAACTCTCATTACTTACCTTATTCCAAGTAGTTACTTTGGAGTCATGGGCAAGTGCAGTCATGCGACCAATCTTTGAAATCCTTCCTTGGTCTTGGATTTATTTTGTAGCCTTTGTTCTCGTAGGTACATTCGTCGTTTTTAACCTATTTATTGGTGTGATAGTTAATAATGTGGAAAAAACAGAAGAGGCCGATAAAGAGATAAAGGATACACACAATGAAGTGTTAGAATTACGTAAAGAGTTGAGTGAGATTAAAGTGTTGTTAGAAAAACAACTTAAATAAGAAAATCTCTCTCACCTCCCTTCTTTCTGTATATTTTATATAATTCGAAATAATCTTACGTGAGAAAATCTAACAAAATCCCCACAAAGAAAATAGGTTCGTGATATAGTATCAATAAATAAATTTAGAAAGAAGGAAGGGATTTCCTTTGTCATCATATAAAGAAAAAAAAGTGATTAGTATTGGTATTACTAGTGAATTGACCGGTCTTTCAGAACGACAAATTCGATACTATGAGGAGAGAAAATTAGTCTTTCCAGAACGAAGTAAGGGCGGAACGAGAAAGTATTCGTTCCATGATGTAGAAAGACTAGTGGAAATTGCAAACAAAATTGAAGATGGTATGCAAACTTTTGAAATTAGACGTGAAGAAATGAAGCAAGCAGATATCCGTGAGAAAATGCTACGAGGTCAGTTAAATGCAGCATTTAGAATGCGCAAATAAGAAAAACACCAAGTAAAAATTGGTGTTTTTTTATTTTATTCTATTTTTACTCATTAGCTATCCTTCATTAGACATACTAAGAAGACTAACATTTATATTGGAGGTGTTTTCCTTGTACGTTAGAAGAATCTTGTCATGTTTCTGTTGTCTGCTTTTTATTGTAACTAGTTTTGAAGAAGTAATTGCTCAAACTTCTTATGAAGATGGAAAAGTAGCTATTATTATTGATGATTTTGGTGGATATACAGGTGGAGTTACCAACTTTTTTGATAGTGATATCCCAATTACTGTTGCAATAATGCCTTTTTTAGATGCATCTTCAGAGCAAGCAAATATAGCACATGAAAAGGGCTTGGAAGTAATGATACACCTACCATTAGAGCCTAAAAAAGGGAAGCGCTCATGGTTGGGACCTCTACCAATTACTTCTGAGTTAGAGACAGCAGAAGTGAAACGAAGAGTAAAAAAGGCTATTGAGAGTGTTCCCCATGCAAAAGGCTTAAATAATCATATGGGTTCTAAAATTGTTGGGAATGAACGAATCGTCCGAGCTATTTTGGAAGTAGCGAAGGAACACGATTTATACATTGTTGATAGTGGAACTAGCGGAGACTCTGTAATACCCAAAATTGCAAAAGAATTAGATATCCCATTTTCTGTACGTGATTGGTTTTTAGATGATACTCATTCTTCGAGAGATCATGTATATAAACAAATGCTACATGTGTGTGAGCTTGCTAAGAATAATGGGGAAGTTATCGCTATTGGCCATGTAGGTGTAAAAGGTATAGACACATTTAATGGGATTAGTGACGCATTAGCTCATTTCGAAAAAAATAATGTATCAATTGTACCTGCTTCCCATCTACTTAAAACGAAAATTGAAAAAAAACCCGACTCTTTTTGGCAAGAATAAGGAGGAACCATGATAAAGACAACTATGAACTTACAAATGGAAAAATTAATAATGAATGTAGAAGCAAAAGACGGTTCCAACGTTGTTTTGAGGCCTGCAGAGACAAATGATGCATTTGATATTATTAAAAATGTTGAATCCATTATTCAAGAGGGAAAATATATTCAAAAAGAACAAATTCGTACAGTAGAAGAAGAGCAAATTTTTATTCAACAAATGATGGACCAAGATCATATGTATACAGCAGTAGAAATTGATAACGAAGTAATTGGAATAGCAAGACTGATTCGGGGAGAGTTGAAGATGAAACGACATACCGCTCTCTTTCGGACTTGGTTAAGTAAAACAGGTCAAGGAAAAGGATTGGGAAATGCTATCATGGATTACACAATTAATTGGGGAAAAATTCATAACCTACACAAAATATGCCTTACTGTATTTTCGTCCAACAAAGTAGCAAAAAAGTTATACGAAAAATACGGCTTTATTACGGAAGGCATCCAAAAAGAACAAGTATGTATAGATGGAAACTTCGATGATGAAATATTTATGGCCTATTTTTATAGATAAAAGTAAACAAAGGCCAGATTTTGGCCTTTGTTTACTCTGTCTTTAAGATTACAAACTTTGAAACAGATGTTGTATGCTTTTTTTCATTATCTGCGGAAGCTTTTCAAACGTGAATGTTATATTTAAACGCTCCGTCCAGCTATGAGGGTCTTTTCCAATTGGACCAAAGTTAATAACTGGGCAATTCAATTTTCTCATATCTTCTAATGGAAGATCGTATGTAACTTCCCACAAAGGCATATTCTTTGTTAAGGATGAAATATCAGATATTTTTCCTTGTAACGACGTATAGCTCAAGTCTGATAATCCTGGAAAAAACTGTACAGTTTTAATATCAAGATCATAGTCACTTTTCGCAACTTCTATTATATGTGCACTTATATTTTTAACAGTTGTATTACTAGCGGATGAAACATGAGGGTAATACGGTGGCGCATAAAACAAAACAATCATCGGAGCTAATTCTTTAGAAATTGTTGCTATTTCATGCACTATGAAGTAAGTTAATTCTCGGTCATCCCACTTTGGCTCACGAAGTTTTATGGCAATGATTCTCTTTTCTATCTCTTCGTGTCCCACCTTCTCCTTTGCATGCTTAACAAGATCCTCATAAGTGAGTACTCTTATCTTTCTCTCCCTAGGTTTATATTCATTATTATTGGTGTATTTCTCTTCTCTCTCCTTATACCTTTTTACTATTTTATCTGCAGCTATTTTAGCATGTTTCAGCAAGTCCTTTGTAACTTCAGTTGTTGATTTCTCCATAGTTAATAGATTATATATGGAGATTGCTGCATGGGGAATCTGTACAGAATATCCATCTTTCAAATCTTTCTGGCTTAAATTACTTGGAGGAGGCGTTCTCTCATCCCCCACTTGTTCTGAAAGTCCAGGATTTAACTCCATAACTTGGGTCAACACAGACGTCATGAAATTTCCATTTAAACCTGCAAAGGGTTCTCCTACATGTGCTTCTTTCCCATAGCAATAAAAGCCAGGCAACATCTTTCCGACCGATCCTTGATATATATATAGTTGATTGTCTCCGGGATATGATTCAAACATCGGTTCCGTATTCCAGATAAGTTCGTAACGCAGGTCATATTTTTCAGCTAATTGTAATAAAACGGGAGTAGCCGCTCTCATCCCCACGGAATTTACCTCTTCATCGGGAACTGCTAGGAATAAAATATTGCCTTCAAAATGACTTAGTGTAGCCCACTCAATCATAGACATGCAGATCGCAATTCCTGCCTTCATGTCCATGGTTCCCCTACCGAATAGCCATTCCTCGTTCTCCAAGTCGAACTGTACCCTTTCAGGAAGCTCTCGTTTTTGTGCATATAATTTTTCTGTTAATTGTAATGGACGGAATGCCCATTCTTTATATTCTCCATAGTCCTCCACATCCACGACATCTATATGTCCCATCAACACAACTGTTTTCCTCGTATGTCTTTTAGATTTTACCAAGGCGGTAACAATTTTTCTGCCATCCTCTGTTTCATGTGTTTGTAATAATGATTTATTTTTTTGAAAGTACGGTAAAATACGTAACTCTTCTTCCACATAATCCATAATTTCAATCTCTTGCTTAGAACCTGTTATACTTTCTAATTCCGCAAGAGAGACAGTAAGCTGCTGTAATCCTTCTTTTGACTGCCACTTTGTCATATATGTAACCCCACTTTCTACAAGAAACTTATATTATTGTTTCTACAAAGTGAAGGGTAATTCCTTTTTACTACTAAATGAGTATTTGCTGTTTATGGTAATTTACGGAAAGGTAATACCACTGCTGGTTCTTGTTGAATATACGTTTCAACTGTTCTAAATCCTTCCCTTTTTCTTTTCTCAAATGTCTTCTTTGTAATAGGTCTTTTCCTTCCCCATTGTAAAGAAGTAATATCATCCCACGAATCTGAGGTTATCATTTCTTGCTTAAAATAATAGCAGTTTCCAGAAGGGTATTGTTCACAAATGTATTTTACTGTTTGTTTACTATGCACGATCTTCACCTCACCAGTTTTAGTATTGGTGTAGATAGCAAATCATAAACCAACTAGCACTGAAAAAGTACAAATGAACTTTTGCAATACCCTTAGATATAGTGTTGAAGACCATTCTTGTTACATTACAACTCTTACTAAGAAAAAACGTACTTATAGGACTAGTAAAACAACAAAGACAAGCACTAATAATGGAATAACTACATAATATTTATTGTAAGCGTTTACAGTACGGATTGACATTTTACCTTATTCAAACTACCATAGTAATTGGAGTATATTTGTGATCAATCCTATATTTATTTAATGAAAACCAATCTTAAAAAAGAGAGTGTGCATGTATGATGCAAAAACTTGATAACATGAACATTTTGGAAAACTCCATCACACCTTTTCTTATTTCCGTAGAAAAAGTTGCTCATGTTCAACCAAACAACACAATAGAACATGCCCTGTTAATATTAATTAAATCAGGGTACACGTCTATTCCAGTGTTAGATACGAATTTTTCCCTTCACGGATTAATTAGTAAAGCCCAAATTCTTGATTCTATTTTGGGAATAGAACGAATGGAACCTGAACGATTACAAGAAACGAAGGTTGCCGATGTAATGACAACATCTATTGCTCGCTGTAAAGATTCAGAGACGTTTGAAAAAGTATTATCTTATTCGATTAATCATCCGTTTATTTGTGTCGAAGACCAATCTGGAGCATTCCTTGGAATTATTACACGAAGTAAGTTATTAGCTTATCTAAATGGATATTTACATGAAACAAAGAAAAAAGGAAGATACTAACTACTAGAAATAGCGAAGAAAACAGGGTGCAGGGTTATACCTTTTCGCATCCTGTTTTCTTCGTTATTTCAGACAAAAAAATCAATCTGTGCTACATTAATGAAGAGTCATTTTTAAAAGACAAGGAGTTGTTATTTTTAATGGAATCTAAATTATTTTCCCCTTATACGATAAAAAATGTAACGTTAAAAAACAGAATCGTTATGTCACCGATGTGTATGTATTCCTCTCATAACGAAGATGGATTTGTAACAGATTGGCATTACACCCACTACATAAGTCGTGCAGTTGGCCAAGTTGGTTTGATAATGATTGAGGCAACTACCGTCACTCAACAGGGCCAAATCTCTCCTCAAGATTTAGGAGTTTATCGTGATGAGCATGTAGGGGGCCTTGCTAAGCTTGTAAAAGGTATGAAGACATACGGTTCAAAAACAGCAATTCAACTTGCTCATGCAGGTAGAAAGGCAGTTTATAGTGGTGATATTGTTGCACCTTCCTCCATTCCATTTGATGACACTACTAAAATACCAAAAGAAATGACTATCCAGGATATCAAAGAAACAGTGGAAGCATTCAAACTAGGTGCAGAACGTTCTAAAGTTGCAGGGTTTGATATTATAGAAATCCATGGTGCTCATGGCTACTTAATTAATCAATTTTTATCTCCTCTTTCGAACGAACGTACGGATGAATATGGAGGTTCACGAGAAAATCGCTTCCGCTTACTAAAAGAAGTAATTGAAACCGTAAAAACCGTTTGGAAAGGACCGTTATTTGTAAGAATTTCTGCAGATGAGTATCATGAAAAAGGGAACAAAATGGCAGATTTTATTTACTATGCTTCCGAAATGAAGAGACTCGGGGTTGACTTGATCGACTGTAGTACCGGAGGGGTTGTTCGAGCAGGAATTCAACCATATCCAGGCTACCAAGTACGTCACGCAGAAACAATCAAACATGAAGCTAGCATTCCAACCGGAGCTGTTGGCCTTATTTCAACAGGAATACAGGGCGAAGAAATATTACGTAATGACCGAGCGGATCTCATTTTTATTGCAAGAGAACTTCTTCGTGACCCGTACTGGCCTAGAACTGCCGCAAAAGAACTTGGTATCACTATTGATCCACCTATTCAATATGAGCGAGGTTGGTAAGAAAATTTGTTAAGTAGGTGTTAAATTGAGCTACCGGTTTAAAAACGTGTTCGTGTATAAGGAAAAGCGTCAAAGGAGGAGATGTAGATACTACCCTTGACGCTTTTTAATTAGTTACATTTAAAGATGCGAGATATCAATCAGGCGGAATACTCTATCTAGTTTTACATCTTTGAAAGGCTTAATATTCCATTTCCCTCTCGGTTCACCCTCGCTTTTCGTGAGTTTTTGTTGACCTTCAAAATACATCATTGCTTTAATTTTACGAAAAAAGTAAATCTATATAAGAATGGCCTATGAAAAATGTTAGATTTAAGGAACTTTGTTCCTATGATGCACATGATCTTCATGGTAAAATATGAATATACTATTCACTAAATAGAACAAAAGGAGGGTAAGATAGTGACAGCTTTTAATGGGATAATAATTACGTTTCTTACCTTTGCCTTTTTTTTCTTTTTATATTATTTTATTTCATCAAAAAAGAAATTGGTCATTAAAAGTTTACTAGTTTTTCTATTTTCAAGTTCATTAGTAACCTCCGTTTCTATTTTTTATTATGTATCCACAAACAATCTTGTACTGGATATTCCGTTCTTATCGAAACAACTCGTATATTCAGAGGAGTATTCTAAAGAAAACCCAAAATATGAAAACTTTCTAGTCGTAATGAATAACCAAATTGTTGAAAGCTTCATTGAATACAAAGATGGAGTTGAGTACGCTGAGAGCCAACCAGAAGACGTTGCGATTCATTATCGAACAAAAGGTAATATCATATGGCAATCTACAACGAGATTATCTAAAAAAGTGTTGTTAGATGTTCCATTAGTAAATCAATATCCAGAATTGCCTCGAGGATGTGAAGTAACAAGTCTAGCAATGGTGTTACAGTATTATCACTTGAATGCTGATAAATTGACATTAGCAGAGGAAGTAAAAAAAGAAACAACTCCACTTGAGGTTAAAGATGGTAAGATTTATTATGGTGATCCAAATAAAGGCTTTGTTGGAGACATGTATGATTTAAATAAACCAGGCTACGGTGTTTATCATAAACCCATTGAAAGGCTTGCAAAACAATATAAAGGAGATAAAGTTGTAGACATTACTGGGGCAAATTTTGACCATGTATTAGTACAAGTATCCAAAGGCCGTCCAGTATGGATCATTACAAACACAAGATATAAAAAACTACCTAATAGCTCTTTTGAAACTTGGCATACGCCAAATGGAAAAATAGATATTACCTATCACCTACATTCGGTAGTTATTACTGGATTTGATAATGATTATATATATTTTAATGATCCACTTCATGAAACACCTAATAGAAAAAAGGCAAAACAACCTTTTATAGAAGCATGGGAACAAATGGGGAAACAAGCTATATTTATATTAGAATGATGCCCGCATCTCCCCTGAATATGGGCGATATCAAGCCGATTTCACTATCTTCTAATAGCAACTTTGTTGATTTTTATTACATTCCTTCAGTCCACTACTTTCCTGTGGGGATCTGACTAGCATACTGAACGAAATAGCGACTGCATTGATGAATTTGATGGAAATTAAAGAACCAATAAAAATACATGTAAAAGAACCTACTTCTCCTGTGTAGTAGGTTCTTTAGGACTAAAAGTAATTATTTCATCTTCAACTAACGCTGTTTACTCTTAATTGTGCAAAACTGTTGATTCTAGTTTAACATTTACATCGGACCAATGAGGGAATCAGGCAAGATATGTTGAAATAATAAGGGGAGGAAACTTTCCTTAATTAGGAAATGGCACCGAAAATAGTGAAAATAGATGAAAAAATTCCCGCTATATACTTGATAAACATGATAATTTGATTTCTGTGTATGCTTAAAGGGAAAACCTCGCCTTATTTTATACTTTATGAATGCTTAACTTCACTAAAGGCTTAAAGTATAAGAAAAACTAAGGCTTTCGCCATCAAGGACATGGCGATAAGGCAAGTTTTTCTAAGGTATCTTCGGTCACACTCAATGAAGGAGAAAACTTCGTATGCTGCAAAAATCAATTTTCACAATCAAAGTCTTTACTATTTTATCTAGCATAAAATTTTCCATTCTCCTTCAAAAAAATGCAGAATAGGAACGTACTAAACATGAACCAAATAGACGTATATTTACTATGTTTTTTATGATAAAAAAACGAGACAACTTCACTAAGTGAAAATGTCTCGTTTTTGCTATATTTTTTTAGTTTTTCCCTCTAAACGGAACTACTTCACCTTTTGGAAAATCCATTTTATAAAACATTATCGATTCGTTTGCTTTGTTTGTATTTCAAAGCCAGCTAACGTCTCCTTGCTGTCTTTATCTGCGAAATTAATCTTCTTCTCAATATATATTTGGTGCCAAATCATAAAGATAAATACAGTCCATAGCTTTCGACTATAATCTCCTTTATTATTTTTGTGAGCCTCTAACATATTTAATAAATAACTTTTATTAAACAAATAATCTGTCTCACTTGTTTGAATTAATTGAACTGCCCATTCATACCATTCATTTTTTAACCAATGACGGATAGGTACAGGGAATCCTAGTTTCTTTCTCATAAAAATGTGCTCAGGAACAACTTGCTTTAGTGCATCTCGTAAAATATATTTTGTTGTTCCGTTCGCTATTTTATAATCCGTTTGTAGCTGGCTAGCAATTCGGAATACTTCCTTGTCTAAAAACGGAACACGTAGCTCTAACGAATGGGCCATCGTCATTTTATCAGCCTTTACTAAAATATCACCACGAAGCCATGTATGCATATCTATGAATTGCATTTTCCTAACATCATCATAATCTTTAATTTGATCGTAAAAACGTTTTGTCATTTCTGTAGAAGGGTACTTTTTATTGTACGTATAAAGGAATGATGCTTTTTCTTCTTCTGTCATGATTTTAGCATTCCCAAAGTAACGTTCTTCTATTGGTGTACTTCCACGTTCAATAAAGCTTTTGCCTTTCATTCCATCAGGTAATTGCTTAGCAATTGAGTGTAGCATTTTCTTACCAGCGTCTGGAACATAAGAAAATGGCTTTAATGATTGTGGTTCTCGATAGATGTTATACCCACCAAATAACTCATCAGATCCCTCTCCTGATAAAACAACAGTTACATGTTTGCTCGCTTCTCTTGCTACAAAATAAAGAGGAACTGCAGCTGGATCCGCCATTGGCTCATCCATATGCCAAATTATTTTTGGGAGCTCTTGTAAGTACTCTTCCGGACTTATAATATAATCTATATTTTCCACATTAAGAGCTTCTGCTGTTTCTTTCGCCACATCAATTTCACTAAATCCGTCTTGTTCAAATCCCACACTAAATGTTTTAATTTTCGGATTCACTTCTCTAGCTAATGCAACAATTGCAGTAGAATCAATTCCACCAGATAAAAAAGATCCAACAGGCACATCACTTCTCATATGGATTCTTACAGAATCACGTAATGTTTCTAGAATCTTATCTTTTTGGTATTCATAAGAATCCTTCGATGGGGCAAAATGCGGCTGCCAATAAGCTTTTATTTCCATTTTTCCATTTACTTTTTGTTTGATATAATGACCAGGTTCAAGCTTTTGAATCGACTTAACAACTGTTTGTGGCTCAGGATAGTATTGAAATGTTAAATAGTGTTGTAAATATTCAACATTTACTTCTAATTCCTCTTTTTTATCGTAAATAGACTTCGCTTCAGATGCCATGAATAAAGTATCATTTATGATGATGTAAAAAAACGGCTTAATGCCAAAATGATCTCTCGCAGCAAAAATTTCTTGCTCCTGCTTGTCCCAAATTACAAAAGCAAACATTCCACGAAGCTCTTTAACAGCATCTTCTTTCATAATGCTGTATAAAGCTAAGATTACTTCTGTATCTGACTCTGTTTCAAATGACAAGCCTTCTTTTTTTAGCCTATCGCGTATTTCAACATGGTTATAAATCTCACCATTAAAAATAATGATATAACGGTGATTTTCATATGATAATGGCTGATGTCCGTTCTCTAAATCAATAATGCTTAAACGGCGAAAACCTAATTTAATAAAGTCATCTTTATAATATCCCACTGCATCAGGTCCACGATGAGTTATCATAGTGGTGATTTTTTCTAACGATTCATCCGTCGGAAGTGCTCCACCAAAAGATCCAACAAAACCACACATAATACCACTCCTAACGTCAAAATAACAATACTCTTCTGTATGTATTGTAAGTACCATAATAGATTACTATATTAGACAACGTTTTACAATATTTTTGGGAGATTCCATCACTATGATATCTGTATACTAAATGTCCTATAAAATGAATATATATAATGTGGGTATTTTGTTGTTAAATTATACATGGTGATGGTACATTAATGGTGAAGTCTACCCTGATAATACGTATCTCCATTAGTCGTTAACTTATCTAGTATACTAATCTTGTTGGATATTATTCCATTCGCTTCTGTCCACTCCTTTCCTGTGGGGAGTGGCGGAGCCTCCTCGAAGAATTCCGTCCGTCTACAAACTGCCCACGTCCTGTGGGCAACGGCGTCATGTCGCCATCCTGGCTCCGTTCTGGGGTGTTGTCTCACCTTCACTCTACTTCCCACTGGAATTCGTGGACCTACGCTCATTCCATCATTAGTTTATTGTACTAATACACTTCATAACGTATTTTCATCCACTATAGAGCAAACTTTACTTGTATGGAGGTTTATCTCGAAAATAGCAATTTGGTTAAGGAGCGAGCATCGTGAAAAATATTTGGAGAAAAATACTGAAAATAATAATCGGTATCTTTGTAATATACGTAGTATATGCATTTGTTTTTGGAGTAATAATTTTTCGATTTCATCATCCTAATATTAGTTCTTACACAGACAATCATCCTCCTGAGCGATTTTTCAGTGAAACTATATCAAACGATAGAGTTGCACTCGTGGAGGATCGATTTGAAGCAGCAGTTGCACGAATTGATATAATTGAAACGGCAGAGGAAACGCTAGATATCTCCTATTTTACTTTGCACCAAGGTCAATCAACGGATATATTCTTCAGTTCCTTATTAGATGCTGCTGAAAGAGGAGTAAAAGTCCGCCTACTACTTGATGGAATTTTCCATAACTTAACTGGAAACTTAAAAGATATCCGCTATTCCTATGCCCTTCATCCCAACATAGAATTAAAACTTTATGAACCGTTTTCTCTTTTTAAGCCATGGACGTTGAATAACAGACTGCACGATAAATATATGATCGCAGATAACAAAATCGCGATGATAGGTGGTAGAAATATAGGAGACAAATATTTTTCACCAGAAGACAATGAAAGAGTTACCAATGATAGAGATGTAGTCATAATCAATGTTGACAAAAAAGAATCCAGTGTGATAGAAGAAATAAAGGATTACTTTGAATATATCTGGGATCACGAATATACAGAGTATGCCAATAGTTTTCTAACAAACAGACAACTATCAAGAGGAGAAGAGAACATTGCATACCTCCTAAGCTTACGTTCTGAGCTTCTCAGTCAACATCCGGATCTTTACGAGCAATCTATTGACTGGATAAAGAAGTCAGTGGAAACAAACAACATTACATTAATACACAATCCTATTGAACGAATGAATAAAGAACCTTGGGTATGGAAAGAGATTACAAATTTAATCGAAATCTCTTCAGAATCCGTTTTTATCCAAAGTCCTTATATTATCCCTACTGATCCTATGCTTCATCATTTAGAAGGAGACTTGCCTAGCCACAATAATGTCTTTATGCTCACGAATTCTTTAGCATCTACACCAAATGTCCTTGCATTCTCAGGTTATCTAAAGCATAGAGAGGATATAGTGAATGCAAGTATTAATGTATATGAATATCAAGGACCTGGATCGATCCATGCAAAAACTTACTTATTTGATAATAGATTGAGTGTTATCGGTTCCTTTAATCTAGATGCCAGATCTGCTTTTCTTAGCACGGAGACAATGGTTGTTATTGATAGTGAGCCCCTTTCCACCATGTTAATGAAAGAAATTGAGTATATCTATTCAAAAAGCCTAGTTGTTCAACCTGATGGCTCCTATGTTCCAACCCCTTCTTTGCAGGCAACAGAAGCTTCCGCACTAAAGACATTAGGAACTAGAGCACTATCTTTTCTAACACGTTTTTTTGACTATATGCTGTAGATTTTTTCCTGTGTATCGTAAATGACACAAATGATGGTAATACATTTTTTCTAAAAAATCAGAAGGTGTTTCCATGATGAAAACACCTTCTTTGTTCCATTTAATATTTTTTTAACAAGTAGCGTAATGGTAAACATGATACTAAAATAATTAGTAGTGCAGGCGGTGCTGCCAAGTGATAAAACGCTTCGGATGCTTCGAAATATATTCTTACTGCTAGAGTATCAAATCCTGGTGGCCGAAGCATTAGCGTTGCAGGTAGCTCTTTAATAGAACTAACAAAAACAAGTGCACCTCCAGCTAAAACCCCCGGCAATATAGTTGGCATTATTACCTTCACCATTACTTTCCATGGTGGATAGCCTAAACTTCGAGCAGCTTCGTCAATTCTAGGTGATACTAAACTTAAAGATGCCTCTCCTGCTTGCATTGCCTGTGGAAGAAAACGAACAACAAATGCTAAGGCAACCATGTAAAACGTATTATATAAAATCGGAAGATGGTTATTAAATATAAACACAAAGCCTAATGCAACAATTACACCCGGTAAGGCATATCCAGCATAACTTAACTTATCAATAGTAGTAGATATAATTGATGGATAACGGGATTTCAAGTAAATTATTGGCATAGCTAAAACCATGCATAAAATCGCTGCAAAACCCGAGACCTTTATACTGTTCCATGCAAAGCCGAAAAATCTTTCATCTATTGCTCCTCTACCGATACCAATAATCGACCAATAGGTTAGAACAACAATAGGTAATAAAACTGACACTGTAAAAACAACGAGAACGTATAGAATTGTTAATAGCTTCCATTTTCCTAGTGGGAGAATATCAGGTTCTTTATACGTATTTGTTGTTTGATAATATTTATTTTTCTTACGTGTAACAGATTCTAGCCATAATATAACAACTGTTAATACTATTAATACTAAGCTTAATACAGTCGCTGACGCAGTATCAAATCCTGCTCGTTGAAAATAGATAGCAGCTGTAAACGTTACATAACGAAGCATCGCTATAGCACCAAA
This sequence comes from Evansella sp. AB-rgal1, assembly GCF_041820985.1. Taxonomy (NCBI): domain Bacteria; kingdom Bacillati; phylum Bacillota; class Bacilli; order Caryophanales; family Bacillaceae; genus Evansella; species Evansella sp. AB-rgal1. The sequence goes on along the minus strand of NZ_JBGUAU010000002.1, from coordinate 52,278 downwards.
ATCAGATAATACATAAAGCGAAATAAGAATTGCTCCAGCTCCAATCGCAGGTCGTAAAAAAGGCAGGTTTACCTTCCAAAACACTTGCGCTGTTGAAAGTCCTTGAGATCGAGCTACTTCTTCAAAATTTCGATTCATTTTTCGTAAAGATGCACTTGCAATTAAAAAAACATAAGGATATGTAAACATGGTTAAAACAAAAAATACGCCCCAAAACGAATAAATATTAATGGGATATTCACCAAAGGTTGATACAAGCCACGGTGTTTCTCTCCAAGCATCCCGCGCCCATCCACTTGGTCCGAAGATGATAATATATGTTACAGCCCCAACATATGGTGGAATTACTAATGGCAAAGCCAAAAGCCACTGCCACATTTTTCTTCCTGGAACATCCGTTCGAACTACTATCCACGCTAATGAAACACCAATAATTACTGCTAATACTGTAACTGCTACTGTTAAGGACAATGTATTCCATAATAATTGAGGAATCCTTTCATCCAAGAGGCGCATCCATCTGTCTACTCCTGCAAACATGGAACGCCACATTACATAGATAATTGGAATTGACATAATAACCGCTACTAGTAAACCACATAGTAGTAAAACAAATCCTGGTGGATTACCGCGCCAAATATCATACCATTTTCTTCTCATTACATGGAGAAGGGTTGGAGAATTCCTATCTCCAACCTTGGCACTCTTGTTATTATTTTTTTCATGCTTTAAGTTCCTATTTTTTGTCATAATGCCCTCTCCCGGTGCAACATTTCGTTATCTTAGTTCTAAGTCAAGTCCGGATGATTCAATTAACTCTTTTGTTCCTTCAAAGTGATTTCCGAGCTCTTTTAAAGGCATATCCTGTACTTTCAACTCAGTAAATTCAACAATTTGTTCTGCTACTTCTGGTGGGTATTCTACTCTATATTCAGAGTTAATCAATAGTTCCAATGATTCCCCAACAAAAGCAACTTGATTTTCTGGTTTTAATAGCCATTCTAAGAATACTTGTGCATTCGTTTCATTTGGCGAACCCGCTACAAGCCCAACACCAGCTGCATTTACAACTGCGCCCATTTGATCTTCTTCTTGATCGAGATAAATGAAACCAACATTATTATCTTCATCTAATAGCTGTTGGTGGAAATAGTAGTTATTTACAAGTCCAAATGCGTGAACTCCCGCTCCTACTTCCCTACGAATATCACCATGTCCTTGAAATATTCCTGCCGCATTATCTTTAATTGCAGCAATCCATTCCGCAGTTTTCTCATCACCCCACTCGTAGCGAAGTGCTGAAACATGACCTATCATACCACCGTTACCGCCCCGAGTGATTGCATACCCAACTTCGGACCATTTGGGATTAAAAAGATCCTCTATACTTTTTGGCATTTCTTCATATGTTATTAAGTCTTTATTATATATAAATCCTCTCGCTCTTGCTGAGATTGCAAAGTATGCGTTATCATCAGCGCGATATTCAGCGGGGATAGTTTCAATTCCATCTAGATTAGATTCTGCTAGTAAGCCTTGGTTGTGTAAATACCCCAATGCACCCAGATCATTAGAAATAAATATATCAGCTTGTACGTTATTAGCTTGTTCCTCTAGTTGTAATGGATCGGCACCATGAAGTGCTCTTACTTCAATTCCAGTATTCTCTGTAAACTTATCAAGTAATGGTTGTACAAAGTTTTCATTACGAGAAGAGTATACTACAAGTTCACCACTTAATTCTACTGATTCGTCGCTATGATTTCCTGTTTGCATATTTTCGGCGTTTTCATCATTATTTGCTCCACACCCTGTTATTATTAATAATGAAACAAAGATGATGGAGAATAGCATTCCTTTTACGATTCTACTCATTCTCTTCCCCCCTATACTGGTTTTTAGTGATAATGATTATCACTAATAAATATAAATATATTTTGATTATGAAACTATGTCAATGTAATTACATTTCATTTTATGCTATTAAAGACAATAAATGGTGTACCTATAGAACGTTAACCTCTAAATCTACTTCTATATAAAAGTGATGCAAAAGACAATTTCTTTTGCATCACAAATTGTGAGCCTACATACCCTAATGAAATAACCCTTTCCACCAGTTTGTTAGATTATCTGTATAAATGTAGATAACAGGAACAAGCACCAATGTTGTAAATGTAGAGAATGATAATCCAAACACGATGACGGTTGCCATAGGAGCCTGAAGTTCAGACCCTTCGCCGATCCCCATTGCAAGAGGCAGCATAGCTAGAACGGTTGTGAGCATCGTCATGAGAATTGGGCGTAGTCTTGTTGGTGCAGCTTCTAAGATAGCCTCTTCTCTAGTCATTCCTCTATTTCGTAATTTATTTATATAATCAACCAATACTATCGCGTTATTCACAACAATTCCAGCTAACATGATGATCCCAATAAAAGCCGGTACACTTAGAGGTCTACCTGTTAGTAAAAATCCAATCATGATCCCTATAAACGTTGTTGGAAGACTAAACATAACAATAAATGGATAAAGCACCTTTTCAAATTGGAATGCCATTACAGCATATACAAGAAATATGGCAAGACCTAATGCTAATGCAAGATCTGCGAACGAATCCATCATTGTTTCATACTCTCCACCGGTATGATAATCATATCCTTCAGGGAAAATATACCTTTCTAACTCCCTTTCAATATCTCCTATGACACTACCTAAATCACGTTCAATAATATCACCAGTAATCGTAACTCCACGCGATTGATTTTGACGATTAATTACATCAGGCCCCTCCACTTGGATGAACTCAGCGACAGCTGATAGAGGAACTGTATCTCCAATTGGAGTTAACAATGGAAGCATCTGGATCTGGTTAAAATTATTACGATATTCCTCAGGTAAAATAACAGTAACATTTACTTCCTGACCTTCTGTCCGCATATACGTAGCCACTTGTCCATTAATTCCCGCTCGAACAAACTGCATTATTTCAGCGTAAGATAAACCATATTGTCTTGCTAAATCTCGATCAACACGAAGTTGCATTTCCGGTCTTGTTTCTCCCATGGAATGAGATACATTTGAAGTGCCAGGAATTTCGCTAAAAATATCACTTAAATCATCTGCAATCAATTTTAGTGTATCAAAGTCTTCCCCTCTAACTTCAATCTCAATCGGTTCTCCACCCATACCATCGCTTTCAAATGCTCTAACTCTAACATCTAGATCCGGAAGAGTATCAGCAAAGTCACTAAGTTGTGAGATTATATCATTCGTTGTTCGTTCTCTTTCACTTGATGGCAGCAATCGAATATACAATTCACCACTATTTAGTCCTCTGTTTCTCCCAAACATTCCTCCCCCACCTATAGAGGTGTGGATGACTTCAACATCTCCAGTATCTATTAAAAATGCTTCTAACTCTCCTACCGACTCTCTTGTTTCTTCCAAAGAAGTTCCTGGTGGTGCATCAAATCTGGCTGTAATTTCCCCTTGGTCAAAGGCAGGAATTAATTCAATACCAACCATTCGAACGGATCCATAACTTGAGCCTAACAATACAAGCGTGATAAGAACAACCGTTAGTTTATGTTTCAACGACCAGTTTAATATACTGCGATACAAGTTATTCAGTTTTTCTAAAATATTCCCTACGGATTGTGATATTTTTCCAAACCCTTTTGGATCTTCAACAACAGTTAATTCCGGTAAAAGGAGGCCTGATAGCATAGGAACAAGTGTTAAAGAAACTACCAAAGATGCTAATAAGGTAAATCCCACAGTTAATGCTAAAGGCATAAAAATCTCTGCTGCTATACCACCAGTAAAAACAATGGGAATAAATACTACTAAACTTGTTAATGTGGAAGCAATGACAGCAGATGATACCTCACTGGCACCTTTTTTCGCTGCTTCTCTGCGACTATATCCTCTTTCCCGATACTTATAGATATTCTCCAATATTACTATCGAGCTATCAACTAATAAGCCTATCCCTAAAGCTAATCCTCCTAATGTTATGATGTTTATTGTTTCTCCCGCAAAATAAAGGAGTGTAAATGCTGATATTAAAGCAATTGGAATAGATAATCCAATGATTAACGTACTTCGAAAACTTCTTAGAAAAACAAGAAGAACTACTATAGCCATGGATCCACCAATAAGCATATTTACCACAACATTATTAATGGATTCTTTTATAAATAAAGCAGAGTCCATGATTGTTGTTAACGTAACTTCTTGCGGAACATCTTGCTGAATTCTTTCTATCACATTCGTTACCGCATTGGATACATCTACTGTATTCGCATCAGCTTGCTTTAAAATATCTAAACTTAATGTAGGTTGTCCATTCACATATGCATAGGAAGCCATTTGTTGATATGTTTCTTTGACAGTAGCTACATCACTAAGTCTAATATGATCACCTGTTCTTAAAGGGATATTTATTTGTTGAATATCACTTAAAGAACGAAATTCTCCTACAATCCGTAGCGGCATATCCTGACCACCGCGTGTAATCTCTCCTGCTGAAGTACTCATACTCTCTCCACCAATAATTTGTGTTAATTGAGAAAGAGATAACCCATAATTATTTAATGTAGTGAGATCAGGTTCAATAACAATCTCTCTTACTTGACCACCTGTTAAGCTAACCTGTCCAACTCCTGGAATTCGTTCCAGCATCGGAATAATGGAATCATCAGTGATATTTGTTAAACGATTAATATCTAAGTTTGCAGAAATACCTATTTGCATAATTGGCATTTGGTTCGGATCAAATCTCATCACACTAGGAGAACCAGCTCCCTCTGGTAACATTTGTCGAACCATATCAATTCGTTCTCGAAGATCTAACATAACAATGTCTAAGTTCGTATTGAAATCATACATTAATAGAATAACTGATTGATTAGGTGCTGAGATTGATTGTATCGTCTCTAGTCCTTCTGTAGAGCTTAATACTCCTTCTAATGGACGAGTGACTAAATTCTCTACCTCCTGTGGTGCTGCTCCATTATAAGAAGTGGAAACTACTGCTATAGGTAAATCTAAATCAGGCATTAAATCTACTTTTAGTCCTTTTATCGAGACGCCGCCTAAAATAATCATTACTAGAGCTATAATAATAACTCCCACTGGCCGTTTTACTGATTCATTTATTAATTTCATACATAGGTCCTCCGTTATCTTAGGTGTTCAGCATCATTTCTCGGAAGTAGATTCGTCACTTTCACCATTCATTTCATCTTGATTCGATTTAAATTGAATACCTAGATCATTTCTAACTGTAATGTATGCTCCATCATATAATTGATGATTCCCTCTCGTAACAAGGAATTCACCTTCTTCTACGCCTGAACCGATTGCATACCATTCATGTGTCTCATCAAAAATCGTAATTTCTCTTTTATCTACTTTGATTCCATCTGTTGTAACATACACACTTAATCTATCTTCTTCACGATGTACTGCAGAAACAGGAACTAAAACCTGTTCGTTTCCTATAGCAGAACCGAGGATTACTTCTGCATGCATACCCACTCTCCATTTATCATCAGCATTTATTATTTCTATTTCCACAGGATATGACCGAGACTGTTCTCCTGGGAGAAGACTAATATATGATATTTTCCCTTTATACAGTTCATTGTAAGAAGTTATACGAATAGTTACTTCTTGATCTTTTTCCATACTTGGTAGTAAAGATTCATTAACATTGACTTGGACAATTGGGGCATCCATTTGGACTATTTGTAATAGTGGTGCTTGTGGTGAAACCAAGGATCCAACAATTGTACGAAAACCACTTACTTGCCCTGATATTGGAGCTCGGACAACCGCATGTTTTAATTGTTGCTCTGCCATCTGGACGGCAATTTCAGCTTGCTTTACTGATGCTTTCACTGCATCAATCTGATCCGTTGATTTTGCTTGTTTAACTGCTAACTCTGCTTGTTTTACGGCATTTTTTGCTTGCTTAATATCATTTTCTGTGGGTAAATTACTTTCAATTAGAAGTTCCACCAATTTTCTTAGTTCCTCTGACAGATCTTCATCAAGTTCTAATTCTACAGTATCCTCAGCATTTACAAGCATGTCATGAACATTCTTGGCTTGCTCCAGTTGAAATTCCGCTTGTTTTATCCCTTGTTCTTGCATCGCCAAGGTGCTTTTTAAATTTGCTTCCGCTGCCTCTAACCCCGCACGAGCTTGGGCAATGCTAAGTTCAATATCCTCTGCCTGTATTTCAATTAGAATGTCTCCCCGCTCTACTTTATCTCCATTTTCCACATGAACTGCTGTAACTTCTCCAGCCAACATCGGTATAACAGGCATGTGCTCACCCGCCAAGACATTTCCTGATAGTCTCGTTTCATTAGTTAAGATACCTTTCGTCACTTCCATTATTTCAACAGGATGTACAGGTACCTCTTGATCTGTACTTACTTTATCATCAGTAGTTTGAGAACTACAGCCTATTAGGATAAAAATAACACCAGCTAATGCCAAGCCAAATATATTTCGTGAACTTTTCAATTTTACTCCTCCTAATTCCAATTCAGCCAAGGTTATATATATTAACCTTGAAGATAGACTTCCAAATACTATTTTATCATTGTTTTAAAAAGAGAATATGTCCTTTTTTTAACTATTTCATTCATTTTTAGACAAATAAGAGTTTGTTAAAACAGTAATGTCTACTATTTTAACAAACTCACTTAAGCATATATATTAATTAGCAATCCTTGAATCTCTCCAACCATATTTAGAATATCCAGACCCTTTTTTTGTTCTTTTATGATAGCATCTGTTAAATCCAATAGTTTCCGATCTACTTCTCTCACTATTTTGTAAACCTTTGTTCTACCTCTTCGATTAAATCCTTTCTGTTCCTCTAAGCTTAGTCCAAGCTTTACAGCATCATCCATAAAGTCCTTAACTAATTGCTTGTACTTCCTTAGTTCGTCAATAGTTCTTGATTCCCCTAAAATCTTTCCTTGGTCTTCTATCTTCCCTAATAACACACCTAATCTTTCATAAGCTTGATTATCTCTTCCTTTTTGCATAATTTCCTGAAAAGAGACTTTCGCTTCGGTTCCACCTTTTTTTTGATCGATTTTATTTAGTCCAACTCTATTTATTTTTTGTACATCCATAGTGGTCTCCTTTTAATTCTTGAAAAAATGTTATTTTGATTTTTGTTTATTAGAAAAAGAAACTGAGTTTGTCTAATTGGAACACATAAGACTATTATATGAAACTAAGGAAGGAAACCCAAGAAAAAGTTTTATACAAAAAATGGTGTGTTGAGAAGATATTGCACCTTTCAACCCACCATTTTCTTACTATTGAAGTAACTGCAATACTCCTTGTGGCAATTGATTGGCCTGTGCAAGCATAGCTGTTGCAGATTGATTTAAGATGTTATTTCTCGTAAACTCCGTCATTTCAAGTGCCATATCTGCATCACGAATACGAGATTCTGATGCAGTTAGATTCTCATGTGTTACTTGTAAGTTGTTGATTGTATGCTCCATACGATTTTGTGTTGCTCCAAGCTTGGCACGAGCCTCCGATATTTTATTAATTGCTTGATCTAATACAAAGATAGCGTGGTTTGCATCTTTGTTTGTAAGAACATTTAATTCTTCTATACCTAGCTCAACCGTATCCATCTTAGGGATGTCAATCATTACGTTTTGGTTTGTATTAGGTCCAATTTGGAAAGCAAGAGAGTTGTTGGTTACTGAGAATTCTGTTCTTGTAACCTTTGAAAATTGGTTAAGTGCTACATTGTCTACCACATTTATATTGTGTTCATCACCATCAATCTGTATTGTACCTGAAACCACTTTATCCGATGAATTAAATCCAGGAGTGGTAACATCATCAGGATTTAGCCCTAATTCTGCTAAAACCTCTGCATAAGTTGGAACATTAAAATTAGATATTGCACTAACTGTGTGATTATTAGTACCGATTTCTGTATTTACTAAATATGATGGTTGTACATCACTATTCACATTAAATTCAATCCCACTATGGTTAAATATACCATTACGTGTTGTGAATTCTCTATTAACAAATGTTGTTACACCATCTTTTTCTACACTAGCATTAAGTTGAGCTTCAATTTGGATTTTCACTGTTCCAGAACCTGTAATATTTTCTGCATTTATATTCAATCCACCAACTTGAGCCCACCCTGCATTTTCACCTGCGTTTATTACTACATTCTCAGCAATAGGAAGTCCATCAGGACCTTTTACTGTTACTCTAGCATTCGCACCAGTAAATTCTCTAATTTCAATTGTATATTCTCCTAATGCTTGTCCAGGTAAAGCCGGGTCTGCAAACTCAATGTCATTTGCACCAGGTTGGCCAAGACCTGCAAATGGTTGTTTTACATCATAACTCATCGTAACATCATGAACTGCAAGTGTATAATTTCCAGACTCAATTCTTGCATCAGTTACTCTTGGTGAAGCTACAAGATTTGCTTCCACGCTAGTACGGTTAACAACTGATAATACTGCACTGCTACCGTCTAATAATTTTCGAGTATTAAACTCTGTTTTCTCCGAAATACTATCAATCTCTAATTTTAGTTGGTCAATTTCCTTTTGGATTTGCTCACGGTCATATTCGGTATTCGTATCATTGGATGCTTGAACCGCAAGCTCACGCATACGTTGAAGCATTGAATGTACTTCCTGCATAGCTCCTTCTGATGTTTGCATTAAAGAAATACCATCTAAAGCATTTCTTTCAGCTTGCTTTAAACCTCGGATTTGCGATCTCATTTTTTCGGAAATAGCTAGTCCAGCAGCGTCATCAGCAGCTCGGTTAATTCTTAAACCAGAAGATAACTTCTCTAAGTTCTTGGATGTCTTCATTTGATTTTGATATAAGTTTCGGTATGAGTTCAACGCTTGTATGTTATTATTAATCTTCATTTCTAGTTCCCCTCTCTAACTCTCGTAAATCGATGTCTGTTCGTATGCATTTGCTGTTTGTTTTCTAGATTTAGTTTGGCTATCTATATTTTGTAACATTGCCTTTTGCCAAGCTAATGATATGGAAGTAACATGAGATATGACTTCATCTATTATTTTCACATCTTTAGAATAATTAGCTTCTATTGTTTTATCTGCTAAATAGTTATACACAGCATCAAGTTGGTCTGCTATAATTCCAGCTTCATAATTGAGCCCCGCACCTAATCTACGTAATATATCATTTGCTTTTTGTAAATGTGTATTTGCTTTATAATGGTCAATTTGCTCAATTGAATTTCTTGCTGCCTCTAAGTTATCTAAACATGCTTCGTATAACAAAGAAGTTATCTCCTGCGGTGATTTTTTATGTAATGCTTCGTTTGAAATCACGGTTATCATTCACCTCTGCTATTGCGAATTTTACTACATTCTAGTATATACTCTCGATTTGTGTCGTCATCATACTATTATTATCGACATTTATTTTCTTTGTTTAATAGTTTCTATCCATTTCTTCAATTAATAATAATATTTCTGCCATTACACTGTATAACTGAGGAGGAATATTATCACCTAAATTCATATCCAATAAATGTTCCAGAAGGTTTGTATCTTCTTCCATAGGTATCCCATTGAACTTTGCTAATTCCAATATCTTTTCAGCGACATGACCTTTTCCTTGTGCAACAACTTTCGGTTCATCCCCAGAAGCTTCATCATATCGAATAACAACTGCAGATGGTCCATTTATTTCACGTCTCTTTATTTGATTAAAGTGTCTTGTAACCATCATATTTTATAATCAAATCCTTTCTTTGTCATTGTAGGACGTTGTTGCTCTTCTATTTTATTTAACTCATCTACATTTTCTTTCATACTCATAGCTGCAAAGTGGAGTTCCTTAACATTAAATCCAATATCTTTTAATTTTTCTAAATATTTATTGGCTAATGGTTCAACTTTAGATTGGAAACTTGCTGAGTCATTTTTTATCGTTACACTTAATGATCTTTCTGTAACGTTTAAAGAAATGCCTACTTCCCCCATTTTTTTCGTATCTATTAAAAAATAAAGACTACAGTTTTCCCAATCAATTTTTTCTCCCTCATTCCTTGAGTTAACAAATACTTGTAAATTTTCTACAGCGTCTTTTAACAATAAAGGAATTTGAAACATTAACATCTGCATGTTTTGCTGATGGTCTGATCTACTCATCAATTGTTGACCAGCGATATTTTGCAAGGATTGTTGAGCTTGTTGTTGTATTTTACTTCCCTCTTCGTCCCTATGAGCTGCCTGAAAAAAAAGAGATTTCATATTTCTTTGCTGGTCCTCTCCTACATCTTTACCAGATGCTAAAAGTTGACCAATTTCAGCTTCTCTATTTAATCCCAACCCTCTTAAACCCTCAAAGACTTCTCTAGCTGATCCTTGATTGTAGGTCAAAGTTCGTACTGTTTGTTCATATTGTGTACTCAAGCGATGCACACCAGGTTTGGACTGTTGCCATTCCTGTTCTTTTACAATATGATGAATAATCTTTTGATTGTTTGGTTTGAAATTTAATCTATCTAGTGAATTTTGAACTTCTCTCACTATTTGTCTTGCTTCCGTATGATTTCCTTTTGCTAATAACTTTTTTGCTTCCGCTAATTGAGAGCTAGCTTGCAATACTTGTTTTTCTGTTTTCATATCAGCAAATAATAACCAATTATTTTTTAACAAAGCATTATCCAGTTGACGAATAACGTTTTCAAGCATAGGTTTTGCTTGTTGAGTAGACTGTGATCGGAATTGCTGAATAATATGTTCAATACGACTTAATTGGTTTGTAACTTCACGTTTAAAACTTTTAAATTCATCTGTTGCAGCAGCAAGTCTTTCTGTAACTTCTGTCATTAGCAACTGCTTAGATGGACTTTTTATGGATTGCATAATCTCATTAGCCACATATTGTTCCATTTCCACTCTACTATCCTGCGGAGGCGTATGCATCATTGGTAGAAGATTTTCAGCTCTTTGGATTGTGTCAATTATTATTTGACGTGCCTTTAATTCACGCCCTTGATCCAACTTATTTATCGCATCAGTAATTCCTTGCCTTAATAATAAATTTACCTCTTGGTTATCATTATTACCTGCTATGGTATTTTGTATTTGATTTATTGCTTGTTGCATATTAGGTTCATTCTGAATAAGACTGTTAAAGTTCTCTAACATTTGTCTATTAACAGTTGATTGCGGTGTTACATGTTGGGCTTCATTTCTTTGTACTTGGTTCATAAGCATAGAAATTCGTTCGTTTGCCTCCATTGCTTTTTGCATAGACTGAAGTTGAAGTGCTTCACGTAAACCTTGGTTTACCATAGCACGTACTCCAGTATCGGAACGTTCTAATACTTGTTGAACAGCCCTAATTTCAGCAGGCCATTGTGATCTCTCACTTTTATTAAGTTGTTCAAGTGCTTTAGAAACTTCACTACGGTTAGTTTTACCTATATCCTCTACTGAACGAATGTCACTTCTATTAATCACTTCTGGTTCTCGTCTTTCTGGTGCCTGACGATCTACTCTCACTTCTGGTTCTCGGCGTTCTGAGGTCTCGCGATCTATATTTCTTTGTATGTCTCTAGTTTCTGATATATGTTGCTCTATGGTTGTATTTCTTCCTGACATAAATCGGGAAGTGTCCATAGTCTCATTTCTTATATTTGTTTTCGGATTTATTTCCTTCATTTGTTCAGAGATTTTTCTACCGTGCAACGCTTCATGCACTGAGTGTAAATTACTGCTTGTTGGTTCTAGTCGTTTTTGTGTAATCATATCCACTGTGTTTAAACGCTGTTCTCTTGTGCCAATACCTTTTTCGATAAAATGATGTAAATCACGTACGGATTCTTTCGATAAGGGAATGTTATTTTTGTGTAGCCGTTCCACTGCCTGTCTCAATTCTGGGGATGGTGCTCGGTCTGTACTATGCCGTATTAGACGTTCAAGTGACTGCTCCACAGTACGTCCCGACTCACTACTTTTTTCATACCCTTTATTACTTGATACTTCTCTTAGTCTTACCCCATCTTCTGTTCTACCTTCTATTTGTACACTAACTTTATCTCCATTTGGAACTGTTCCCGAAAAGGTCGCATTCACTTTTTGGCCCCTAATGGAAACTACTGCTTCACGTTCAGATACTCTAGATTCAATTTTCGCATCATAAACCCCACCAGCTCTTAACTGAAGAGGCTGCTCTTTATTTGACGTTTTTATATTTAATACATTATCATTGATTTCCATCATTAACTCTCCTTGTGGTTCATACGCTCTTTCTATTTATCGGATTAATAATGGATTTGTTAATAGTTTTTTTCCGCTACCAAACATGCACAAAATGACCAAAATAAATAACTATATTCTAAAGTATCCTAAAGAACATAGTTATGACTTGTTTATATCTCTCAAAAAGTCTTTTTCCAGACTTGTACCACGTTTTTTCTTATCACGTAATTGGTCACTTCGATCTCCTTTACCAATTTGGGTTCCTTTTAAAACCACACTTTCTCCAAACTTATTTCTAAGCTCATCGACGACTGAACTTAGTTTGTCCTCTTTCATATCCTGTTCGTATGAAAAAAGATCCAGTTGCTTGTGAGCATGACCTTTTTCCACCAAATCCATAGCAGTTACCCCTAGTAATCGAACCGACTTTCCATCCCAGTATTTGTTCCAAAGTTTCCAAGCAGAATCGTAGATATCTTTATGATTATTGATAGGAAACTCTAACTTACTACTTCTCGTTACGGTGTTCCAATCATGATATCGAATGGTAAGTTGGATATTACCAGCATACATATTTTTATTCCTAATTCTTCTACCAACAGAGTCTGATAAATTCATAATTATTTTTTTAATTTCTGCTATATTCTTGCTATCTTTTGGAAGAGTTGTTGAGTTTCCAATACTTTTAAATTCATCGATAGAATTAGGATCAACTAACCTGTTATCAATTCCAAATGCACGTTCATACATTCTTTCCCCACTTATTCCAAAATTAGCTTTTAGAAAAGTCACATTTGAATTAGCAATATCTTCTATAGTTTCTATCCCTAGTTTTTTTAACTTTTCAGCGGTTTTGTTTCCTACCCCATGCATTTCGATAACTTGTAAAGGCCATAGTTTTACTTTCACTTCTCTTTTTCTTAGAACTGTTATCCCCATAGGTTTTTTCATATCACTAGCCATTTTTGCTAAAAATTTATTTGGCGCTATCCCTATACTACAAGGTAAATTTAATTCTCTCTTGATTCTTTGTTGAATATGCTTCGCAAGTTGAAGAGGATTCATTTCAAGATCTAAATTCGTCACATCCATGTATCCTTCATCAATTGAAACTGGCTCAACCAATGGTGTTATCGTTTGGAGTAATTGAAACATTCTCTTTGATGAAGCTCTATATCGTTCGAAATTCGGTTCTCTCACTATTAAATTGGGGCATTTTTTTAAAGCTTCCCAAAGCGGCATAGGAGCCTTTACACCTTTTGCACGAGCCTCGTAACTTGCAGTAACAATAATACCTCTCCTAGCTTCCGCATTACCAGCAATTGCTAGCGGTTTCCCTAGTAATTCTGGTTCATATGCCGCCTCGACGGATGCATAGAAGCTATTCATATCAACATGAAAAATAATTCTTCCATTCGCCTTGTCTGCCATAAAGACACCCCTCCAATTCATAATTATAATGAAGGGTAACAAAAGAAATCAAATAAGAGTGTTAAAAACGAGAAAAAATCTCATTTATTAACACTTTTTTAGAAAATATACACTGAATAATCCGAATTTAATGAGTAGTTTCCTTTTATTTTGTTTGAGGTATGTTATGATGAAAGTACAAAACGTGGAAAGGTGGTCGTTATGATGACAAACGTAGTCCAAAGTAAGACCATCCACAACTGTGTTTTATATTTAATACTTGAAATTGTGGCCTTATACAAAAGGAATGAATGGCCTTCACCAACGATAAGAGAACTGTCCCATAAAATAGGTTATTCTGAAGAAACTATTCTTGAATCATTAGAATTCGGGAAAATTGAACCTGTTAGCATTCTTCAATAAAGAATGTTGCAGGTTCTTTTTTCCTCATTTCTTAAATAATTCAGAACTTCCTTCTACCCAATTAATAAATTCAACGTTGTGAAAATAGGTATTTGAATCTTTAAAGAATGTTAAAACTTCTTTCATCGATTGTATATTTTCATTCTGATACATATCCATATAGTGTAAAAATCTTGTATTGGCGTTTTCAGAAAGTTTCCTTTTTTCCTCTCCCTCTTTTGTTAAAGTAACAAACGTTACTCGCAAATCTTTATCATCTTTCGTAATTGTTACGATGTCTTTTGCCCTAAGTCTTTTTATAATCTGCATTACTGTTGAGCGATCCCACAGACCAATTTTTGCAATATTTGTTATAGATAGTTTATTATTTGTACCTACAATCCACACAACATGTAATTCAGCCAAAGTTAAACCTAACTCTTTTGCGGTTGCTTGCCAATCTTCTTCTAAAACTTTCCCTAATCCTCGAATATAGTTTAATAATTTATGTATTTCCCCATCATAAAACATGCCTATATTCACACCCTTTTTTTAACATTAACTATATTCTACCATAACTTCCCTTATTTAAGGATATTTTTTACATAAATGACATAACTTTCGTGTAGCAATATAGTTACCTACAAAATATACGTGAAAAATGTCACTAAAAGGGTATCTTAGTGACATTTTTCTATGAGAAATCATTATTAGATGATTCCTTTATTTTGTTGATTCCTTAATAATTTCTACAATCAATTCTGTCGTTTTCACTAGTTCCACAATAGAAATTTGTTCGTTCGTAGTATGAATTTCTTCATAACCAATTCCTAAGTTGATTGTCGGAATACCGTGACCAGCAATGACATTTGCATCACTTCCTCCACCACTTTGCAAAAGCTTTACTTCTCTACCAATCGCTACAACAGCTCGCTTTGCCACCTCTACTACATGATCTCCATCTTGATGTTTAAATCCTGGATAGATAACTTCTGTTTCTACTTCTACACGGGCATTCATCTCTTTTGCAGCGTCATCAAAAGCTTTTTTCATCGCAGTTACTTGTTTTTCCATTTTTTCTGGAATAAGTGAGCGTGCTTCTGCAAGGATATCCACTCTGTCACAAACAATATTTGTTTGACTTCCACCCTCGAATCGTCCAATGTTAGCAGTTGTTTCTTCATCAATTCTACCTAAAGGCATCTTTGATATAGCTTTTGATGCAACGGTGATGGCAGATATTCCTTTTTCAGGGGCCACTCCAGCATGTGCTGTTTTTCCATAGACAGTAGCCCTTACTTTGGATTGTGTTGGTGCCGCAACAATGAGTGAACCTACCTTTCCATCACTATCTAAAGCATATCCGTATTTAGCAATAATATCTTCTGGATTAATAGCTTTAGCACCCACAAGCCCTGACTCTTCTCCCACTGTGATAATAAATTGAATAGTTCCATGTTCCATACTATTTTCTTTTAAAAGTCTAACAGACTCTAACATTGCTGCTAGGCCAGCCTTGTCGTCAGCACCTAAAATGGTTGTACCATCTGATTTTATGTATCCTTCTTCAATAATTGGATTTACTCCTACCCCGGGAACAACCGTATCCATATGCGACGTAAAGTATATCGGAGTAACTTCAACCTTCCCTTTCAACGTACAAATAAGATTCCCCGCCCCATGACCAGTAATAGAAGTAGTATCATCTTCTTTTACATGTACACCTAAACTTTCAAATTTATTTTTTAATACATTTGCAATTTCTCTTTCATATTTTGTTTCAGAGTCTATCTTTACAAGCTCTAAAAATTCGTCTACTAAGCGCTGTTCATTGACCATATGTATATTCCTCCACTAATTTAATATAGACCAGTTTACATTGTATCAAAAAACAAAGAGCAAGTCCTCGAATGGGCTTATATACACCAGTACCCTAATCATCCTTTTCTGGTTCTTCACATAGTTCAGTCAGTACTCCACTGGCATTGCTTGGATGAAGAAATGCGATTGGATGACCCCCTGCACCTATAACCGGCTTTTCATTTATGAGCTTTATCCCCTCATTCTGAAGTTGTTCTAAACGTTTTTCTATATTGACTACAGAATATGCGATATGATGTAGCCCTTCGCCTCTTTTTTCAATAAATTTAGCTACCGGACTATCCTCTGTAAGTGGTTCTAATAATTCAAGCTTACAATCGCCTATAGGTATAAAAGCTACTCTCACTTTTTGAGTTGGTACTTCCACTATTTTTTCTACTTTGAGATGAAGGTTTTGTTCATAAAAGGACAATGCTTTATTTATTGACCTTACTGCAATGCCAATATGATTTACACTTGTGGGTAATTGATTCATTTATAAACCCCCTACAAATTATTTAAATATATTTAATATAAGATTATACAATTAAGTTCGTTACAGAATATTTGATCCCTGCCATCCCTTACGAAAAAATATGTAACTTCTATATATTTATGTAATTCTCTTGTCATACGTGCAGACAAGCAGTAAAATATATAGTAGTACTATGCAAGGAGGTAAGTCACATGCCCCGTAAATATCGAAAAATTATTATTTACCTTATGGTCGCTATCATGTTTTTCGGAACTATTTTAACTGGTTTAGCATTTTTCTAAGAAAACGAAAAACCGAGCAATACCTTTTGCTCGGTTCTTTATCATAATACGACTTTATTTCCTAATTGCCCCTTGCTTCTTCCCTAAATCATCAAAGCTCTCATCACTAGATGTAATAAGGATTTTCATTCCTATTGGTACCTCTTGAAATAATATCTCAACATCCTCATTTTTCATACGTACACAGCCAGCTGTTATATCTTGCCCGATAGATGATGGATTATTTGTACCATGAATTCCATATATGCGTCCGTCAGTATTTTCAGCGTCAAAACCGATCCATCTCGTTCCTAATGGATTTTCCTTCGATCCACCCTCTATATTCTTCTTTCGATAATAAGGATTTTCAGCTTTGACGATGATAGTATGTTCCCCTTCTGGAGTTTTTGCCTCTGCTTTTCCTACAGCTACTTCATAAATTTGTTTTACTTCCCCATCTAGAATGTAAGCTAATTCATGAGACTTTTTATTTACGATAATATAAGGATCACCCACGGATGGATTCACCCCAATTGGCCATATGGGTGATACAACAACAAGAATAGCTAATAAAATCGATTTCACACCTAATCACTGCCTTTTCTTGGTGACATGTTTAAGCTAAACAACCCTATACAGTATAGTTGTTACTGAAGTGCCTGCTTTTATTCATCGAAATACAGAATAATTTTGGATGGGTTTAAACTGTTGTTTTATTAATAAATATTGTTCCATTTCATATACTAAATAAAATAACGACGACCTAGCTTCGAATTCCATTCTTGTTTCTGGAAGTGGCATTTCGTCAAAATTGTTACGTAACTGCTCTAACTTATCAATATATTTTCCTGCAGTATTTTTTGGTGTCACACCTCCACTAAGTTCTTCCATAAAGTTCCCAATCATTTCTCCTTGCCTCACTTGTATTTCTATCTTCGCAAGTAAAGGCATCATCCGTTCAATGATTTCTAATTGTTTCTCTCTCATTTTGAAATAATGATAATATTGGTCTTCATATCGTAATATATGATTGTCCAAATTTTGAATAGCAATGTTCTTCGCGGAGTTTAACAAGCTAGCCGCTTCCGTAATCTCTTTCCCATCCCATTGTCTATCTCCATATTTTATATAGATAGCAAATTCATGAAAGATTTTAGCATATAGCCTTTCTATTTGCTGCTGCTGTTTTTGTAACTCTCTTTCCACACTAGGCATATACGCATTCATAAGCAATGCGCAACCAATACCAATAGATATTAATGCAAATTCATTCATGATTAGTGGAACTGAAACATAACCTGATGCGTAAATATGTAAAATGATGACACAGCTCGTTACAATCCCTTCTTGCGCTTTTAATAAGACCGTTGTAGGAATGAACATTAACAATAATACAGCTAAAGAAATGGGGTGATATCCTATAAGTTCAAATAAAATGGCAGCATAAAATAACCCGATTGAACATGCTAAAAAACGGACATATGATAATTGAAACGATTTTCTTCTTGTTTTATGTATACATAAGATTGTTATAATTCCTGCTGAAGCAAAAAATTCGAGCTGAAAAGCTTGAGCAATTGCAATCGCAATTGCTGCACCTAATGCAGTTTTTAATGTTCGATAACCAATTTTGAACATGCTATGTCACTCCAAAAAAAATATAGTAACAACTTTAATTATTATGGTTCTCATTATAGTGTACCCTGAAAATACTCTGTAAATTAGAGGTCAAACTATATAGTATTACTAACTTTGTTCGTTTGTATTCCATTCGCTTCTGTCCACTCCTTTCCGTGAGGAGCTGTCGAGCCAACTTCACGACTTCGTCTGCTACCGTGTCTCGCCTCTGCTCTGCTTCCCACAGGAGTTCGTGGACTTACGCTCATTCCATATAAAGTCGATGTTACTAAAGCATCTAATAACGTTTTTTCCGCCATGGTGCAAATTTCACTGGCATGCAGGTCTCCGTGAAAATAAGCTTCTTCTATAAAAAAAACTCCAGTAAAAAACTGGAGTTTGTTGTATATGTATGGCGCGCCCACCAGGATTCGAACCCAGAACGCGAGAGCCGAAATCTCGTGTGATATCCATTTCACCATAGGCGCTTAGTTGGACTACTAATCAACCGTACTATAGGAGTATAGCAATCCAAACAAAAAAAATCAAGTATTCTTTTTAACTATTCACATCATCTTGAAACATATTTTCAAACCGCTCATTCATTTGATCTTCCGTGTATCCTTTTTCTGCTAACCTTGCAGTAAAATTCTGAGCCCAAAGAGATAATCTTTGTGCGATTTTTTGATACTTTTTCATAAGAGAACCTTTTGATTCTTTTGCTCTTGCTTCTGCATTTGACATAACATTTTCAGAAATAAACAGAGCTTTCCAAAGCAATTCCTCATCAAACTTATCAGCATTATCGTTAAAATAATCAATTACTTTTTTATAATAATTGTCAAATTCTTCGAAACTTATCTCTTCCTCCATATTTAAATAAATATGTATTTGTTTATACAGTTCCTTCATTTTCTTCACTCCACTTCTTTCTTAACTAAGTTAAAATTATAGCATAAGAAAAAAACAAATTCCAAAAAATACTTGAAATTTGTTTTTTTCAGATCATTATTTTGAAAAGTATTGCTCAAAAGCCTTTTCTAATTTTTGAACTACTTCAATTGGTTCATGACCTTCAATTTCATGTCTTTCAACCATTGCTTGTATCTCTCCATCTTTGAGTAAAGCAAAAGACGGAGATGACGGTTCATATCCTTTAAAATAGGATCTAGCTTGAGCAGTAGCTTCTTTATCTTGACCAGCAAACACTGTTACATAGTTATCTGGTTGCACTTCAAAATTTTTCATATAGGCAGCGGAAGGTCTAGCAATTCCTCCTGCACATCCACATACAGAATTTATCATTACGAACGTTGTACCAGTGTTTTTAAAAACATTGTCTACTTCCTCAGGTGTTTTCAATTCTTGATACCCAGATTGAACCATTTCTTTTCTAGCTGTTTGTACAACATCGTTCATAAACATTTGAAAATCCATACCCTTACACCCTTTCTTATTTCTAGCACTTATCTTTATTTTACACTTTAAGAATATTGATTACCATGTTTTTGCTTACATTTTTGTATTATCATACCGATAATTAACCAGTACTATGTAATTATTCAAGAAAGTACCCGCTATCATTTATCATAGCGGGTAAAAGTAATATAACTATTGTAGAGCCGTTTTTAGAGCTTCGATATTTTTACGCATTAAACTAAAATAATCTTCTCCAGCCTCTACTTCTTCTGGTTGTAATGTTTCTAGGTTGTGTAGGTATAATGTTTCTACTCCTACTTCGTCTCGAATGGTATTAGCAATAGCAGACGGAATATTCTGTTCCACTAGAATAAAGTTAATATTATTTGTCTCTAGTAGTTCAATAATGTTTTGTACTTGTCTTGCTGTAGGTTCATTCGTTGGTGAAATTCCAGAAATACCAATTTGGTGAATATGGTAACGATCATCCCAGTAACCATAACCTGCGTGCGATACTACAAAAGAATCCTTTGAAATTTCTTCCTTCAATTTAATAAACTCTTGATCAAGATCTTCCAGTTCATGCTTTAATGTATCAAAATTTTCTTCAAAAACATCATGTAATTCCGGTCGAAGTTCAACTAAAGCATTTTTAATGTTTTCTGCGATTGTAATAGCTCGAATTGGGTCAAGCCATACGTGTGGATCTTCATCACCATGTGAATGATTGTGATCATGGTCATCGTGGTCGTCGTTGTGATCATGGTCATCATTATGGTTATGATCGTCATTGTGATCATGGTCATCATTATGGTTATGATCGTCATTGTGATCATGGTCATCATTATGGTTATGATCATCGTTGTGATCATGGTCATCATTATGGTTATGATCATTGTTGTGATTATGGTCATCATTATGGTTATGATCATCGTTGTGATCATGGTCATCATTATGGTTATGATCATCGTTGTGATCATGGTCATCATTGTGATCGTCATTGTGATCATGGTCATCATTGTGGTTATGATCATCGTTGTGATCATGGTCATCATTGTGATCGTCATGTCCATTGTCATGATCGTGATCATATCCAATTAACGAAATTCCTGTTGAAGCAGTAAGAATAGCAACATCATGTGACTCTAGTGTTTCTTTAATACGCTCTGCAAACCCTTCGAATCCTGCACCATTATAAATAAATAAATCACCTTCAGCGATTTCAATCATTTGTCTCGCTGTCGGTTCAAAGGAATGTGCATCTGCCCCAGCTGGTATAATATTAGTTACTTCTACAAATTCCCCACCAATACGTTTCGTAAAATCTTCAAATGGGAATAAAGTAGTATAAACTTTTATTTGTTCCACGATATCTTCATCGTTATTCGATTGACCTGCTTCCCCTTCATTTTGTCCACATGCTGTAAGTATCATTGATAGTACTAACATAAATGATAATAAAATACATAATCTTTTCATCATTTTCCCCTCTCATTTCGTAATCATTACGTTTTATCAAACCCAAATAGGATTATAACTTACATTATCATATTTGTAAATAAGAATGACTACGATTAATAGAGGGATTTTTACATATTCATATTTATAAGAAGTTCACGGTACACTTCGTTCCATTCTTTTGAAAGGTTTATAATTTCAGGTAATATATTTTTTATTTTTTCATTATCTCTACTTTTTACTACTTCCATAAATTCTTCATGAATGCGTTCATGTTTTACCTTCCATTCACCATCAATTTGTGTAAAATCAAATGTTTTACCTTCTTTTTTCATTTCTCTCATCTTCTTTAAAATCGCTTCTTTTTCACGATTAATTTCAATCCACTCTTCTTTTAATTCTGGTCGATGTTTTTCAACCAACAACTCATAGTAATATTGTAAATGTATTTTTATAGAATCATGTCTATGAACAATGTCTTGTTTCATTTCCCATTCTTCCATATTACTTTCTTTATTACCTTGGTCCTCGGCAAGAGCATGAATAGGTGTTCCTAACTGCAATATCAAAAAAATAGTTACTAATAATAATCTAAATGGTCTCATGATTTAATCATCCTTCCATATTTTCCATTAGTATGTACGGGAAAATATTACGCTATTCTACGTAAGAAAAATGAAAAAAAGAGGTGTCAATAAGGATTTTACTCTTTGACACTCCCTCTTATTAATTCCTCTCTTCTAAACAGCAAAAAGAGTCCATATATAGATTAATACAAACGTTCATATCCAGGCTGACTTAAATAAATGACATTTCCAACAATGGTTCAATATATAGAAGTATTTTGATTACTCATATTTTCTAAATTTCTTTTGATATGAGCTAAAAACTTCCCACAAATAAGTCCATCTAACACTCGATGATCTAAGGACATACAAAGATTCACCATATGTCGAATCGCTATCGCATCATTTTCCAGAACCACTGGTCGTTTCACTATAGATTCAACCGATAGTATTGCAGCTTGTGGGTAATTTATAATTGGTTGTGATTGAATAGATCCAAACGAACCTGTATTGTTTACTGTAAACGTTCCACCTTGCATATCCTTTTGCTGTAACGAATTAGACCTGACCTTTGATGCAAGTTGATTAATTTCTCTAGCTAATCCTTTAATATTTAATTCATCCGCATGTTTTATTACAGGAACAAATAATTCTTTCTCGGTTGCAACAGCTAAAGAAATATGAACATCCTTGTATTGTATAATTTTATCTCCGGCCCACATAGAGTTTACTTCAGGATATTTCTTTAAAGCATCTACCGTCGCTTTTATGAAAAACGGTAAAAACGTTAGCTTCATGTCTTCTTTCTTATAAAACTCATCTTTTACTTTATTACGATAACGAACAAGTTCTGTTACATCTACTTCAATCATCATCCAAGCATGAGGCGCTTCATGTTTTGATCGAACCATGTTGTTTGCAATAGCTTTTCGTACGTTGGAAACGGGAATTTCTTCTACTCGTCCGGAAGATACAGAAGGTTCCGAAACAGTCCTATCATTGTCTCTTTCCACTCCTACATCCTGTTGCTGTGCAATAGTTTTTACTGATTGATGTTTTGGTACAGCCCCAGAAATTATCGCTAACAGGTCTTTTCTTGTTATCCTTCCTCCACGTCCGGATCCATCAACCAACTCTAAATCGATGTCATTTTCTTGAGCTAACTTCAAAACAGCCGGTGAATATCGCCGTTTATTTGACTTATCTTCTGAAACTAATCCCTTTACAGTCTCGTCAGTTTTAGTAGAAGGATGATTGATCGGACTTTCACTATCCACTTCTCCATCAACACTGATAGTACATATAACTTCTCCAACTGCAATCGTTTCATCCTCGTTTGCAATTAACTGTTCTATCATTCCATTATAAGAAGAAGGAATTTCAGCATTTACTTTATCTGTCATAACTTCTGCTAATGGATCATATTTATTGACTTTATCACCAGGTTTCACAAGCCATTTGGTTATTGTACCCTCTGTTACACTTTCTCCAAGTTGGGGCATTGTAATATTTTTTACCATTTACTTGGTACCTCCTTGAAAAGGTCTAATCTTTCTAAAACTCAGCAAGCTCTTTCATTGCCGCTTCCACTTTATCTGGATTTACCATAAAATATTTTTCCATTGTTGGAGCATAAGGCATTGCAGGAATATCTGGACCTGCTAAACGTTTAATAGGTGCATCTAATTCGAAAAGACAATTTTCTGCAATAATAGCGGAGACCTCACTAATAATACTTCCTTCTTTATTATCTTCTGTTAATAAAAGTACCTTACCTGTTTTCCTTGCAGCTTCAATAATAGCTTCCTTGTCTAATGGGTATACAGTACGTAAGTCAAGGATATGAGCCTCGTATCCTTCTTTCGCTAAGTTTTCAGCAGCTTGCATAGCAAAGTGTACACATAGACCATATGTGATAACAGTAATATCTTCCCCTTCACGCTTCACATCCGCTTTTCCTATAGGAAGTATATAATCTTCTACAGGCACTTCTCCTTTAATAAGTCGATATGCTCGCTTGTGTTCAAAAAACAATATAGGATCATCACTTCGAATAGCAGACTTCAACAATCCTTTTACATCATATGGTGTGGAAGGCATAACAATTTTTAACCCTGGAACATTTGCAAAAATAGCTTCTATAGATTGAGAATGATATAACGCTCCGTGAACACCTCCGCCATATGGGGCACGAATTGTGATAGGACACGTCCAATCGTTATTAGAACGGTACCGTATTTTTGCTGCCTCTGAAATAATTTGATTTATAGCAGGCATGATGAAATCCGCAAATTGCATCTCAGCAATCGGTCGTAGTCCATACATTGCTGCTCCAATCCCTACTCCAGCAATTGCAGATTCTGCTAGGGGAGTATCTATCACTCTTTCTTCACCGAATTGATCATATAATCCGTTGGTTGCTCTGAAAACTCCCCCTCGCTTCCCTACATCTTCTCCTAACACAAATACATTTTCATCTCGTTCCATCTCTTCTCGTATTGCACTCGTAACTGCTTCAATATAAGATATAATTGGCATGATATGATCACTCCTCTCCGTAAACGTATTTTAATGCACTCTCTGCATCTGCATATGGAGCATTCTCTGCGTAATCTGTAGCTTCATCAATTTCTTTACGAATTTCGCTTCGAATCTTATTATCCATTTCCTCCGTGAGGATTCCCGCACTCTTTAAATAAGAACCAAATGTAACGATAGAATCCACCTTTTTTGCTTCCTCTACTTCTTCTTTTGCACGGTACGTACTATCATCATCATCACTAGAATGTGGAGTTAAGCGATATGATACTGTCTCTATTAAAGATGGTCCCTCTCCCTTAAGCGCTCTGTCTCTTGCTTTCGATATTGCTGCATAAACTGCTAATGGATCATTTCCATCTACTGTTTCCCCATGAATCCCATAACCAATAGCTCGATCAGAGACTTTTTCACAGCGTAACTGTTTCTCAATTGGAACTGAAATGGCATATTTATTATTTTCACACATAAAAATCACAGGTAAATCATGAACACTAGCAAAGTTAATCCCCTCATGAAAGTCTCCTTGATTGGATGACCCTTCACCAAACGTTGTAAAAGCAACAAAATCTTCCTTTTTCATCTTGGCTGCCAATCCAAATCCTACTGCATGTGGAACCTGTGTTGTAACAGGCGAAGAGCCTGTTACGATTCGATTTTTCTTTTTCCCGAAGTGACCTGGCATTTGCCTTCCACCAGAGTTGGGATCTTCCGCTTTTGCAAATCCAGAAAGCATGAGCTCTTTAGCTGTCATACCAAATGTTAAAACTACTCCCATATCACGATAATATGGTAAAATATAATCTTTTTCTGTATTTAGTGCAGTTGCTGCTCCAACTTGTGCTGCTTCTTGACCTTGACAAGAAATAACAAATGGAATTTTACCGGCTCGGTTCAAAAGCCACATTCTTTCATCGATCATTCTTGCTAATAGCATTGTTTCATACATTTTCAACACTTCAGCATCAGACAAACCAATTTGTTGATGACGTAATTCACTCACATAAAACCCTCCTTTAATCCTTCCTTATAAAAAAACGCAAGGCTTCCAAATACCACCTAAGCTCAGTCCACGATCTGTTGACACGGCGTTATGTCGTATCCGGTCTCCCACCGATAGCATAAGGTCTCCCTTATCTATTGAATTGGAATCAGATATTACCCCCCATGAATGGCTTTACCATCTACAGCAAGTGCGGCTTCCCCAATTGCTTCCGATAAACTTGGATGTGGATGGATTGTTTCTCCAACCTCCCAATGAGTAGCATCTAACATTTTGGCTAGGGCTGCTTCTGAAATCATATCTGTCACATGTGGTCCAATCATATGAACACCAAGTAAATCATCATTCTCAGAATTGGAAACGAACTTAACAAAACCGGATGTATCACCATAAACAAGAGCTTTACCAATTGCCTTAAATGAAAATGTACCAGTTTTGACATTAAAGCCTTCTTCTCGTGCTGCTGCTTCTGTTAAACCGACACTAGCTACCTCTGGAGAAGAATAGGTACATTTTGCTACCATTGTTTCTTGAACCCGATGAGGAGTTCCTCCAGCCATATGTTCAACTGCCGCAATCCCTTCATGTGAAGCAACATGAGCTAACTGCAAACCACCAATTACATCCCCAATGGCATAAATATGAGACTCCTTCGTTTGATAGTTTTCATTGACAACAATAACATCCTTGTCTACATTAATATCTGTATTTTGGAGACCAATATCATTGGTGTTAGCAATCCTTCCAATAGAAACTAATACCTTTTCTGAACGAATTTCTTTTACTTCTTCCTTATACTCGTATGGTACGACAATAGATGAAGATTCCTCTTTTACTTGTTCGGATAAAACTTTTGCATTGGTTATAATTTTTACTCCTTTTTTCTTCATAGACCTAAGCATTTCTTTTGATATATCTTCATCTTCCAACGGCAGGATTCTTGGTAAATATTCGAGGACCGTTACATTTACGCCAAAATCAGCTAACATAGAAGCCCATTCTATCCCAATAACCCCTCCACCAATTATCGTAATAGATTCAGGGAGTTCGTTTAGTTGAAGTGCCTCATCAGAAGTCATAATATGGTCACTTGATGGAAGACCAGGTAATGTTTTAGGTTTACTACCTGTTGCGATCAATACATACTTCGGTACAATCATGTCATTTTCTGATCCATCATTTTTTTCGATAGAAATGGTTCCAGGAGAAGGAGAAAAGATGGACGGACCTAATATGCGCCCATATCCCTCATAGATGTCAATCTTCCCTTTTTTCATAAGATGCTGTACTCCCTTATGCAATTGATCCACAATACGCTGTTTTCTTTCTTGAACCTTTAAGAAATTTAGCACAGGTGCAGCATTCTCAACACCAAACTCGTCACTATTTTGAACCGTTTTGTATACTTCTGCACTTCTTAATAACGCTTTACTAGGGATACACCCTTTATGTAAACAAGTTCCACCTAATTTCTCTCTCTCCACAACAGCAACCTTCATACCTAGCTGTGACGCTCTAATGGCAGCAACGTAACCCCCAGTACCAGCTCCTATTATGACTAGGTCATATTCCTTAGTCATAGCTACTCCTCCTTATTCTATATTTGTATAAGAAAATCCTTTATTTATATTTAGAATTTATATTCTTTCGCATTTTCTTCTTCTCGTAATACTCTTAGTGCTCCTTCTGCTAATGCTTGAAGCTCATTTTCACCAGGCTTCACTAATACAGGTCCTATCCAGTTAATTCGATTAATAATCTTCTTAACAAACTGTTTTCCATAAGCAAGACCGCCAGTTAAAACGATAGCATCAACCTCACCAGATAATACCACTGCTGCAGCTCCAATTTCCTTTGCGACTTGATATGCCATCGCTTCATAAACCTGTTCTGATTTTTCATCACCTTTTGAAATCCTGTTCTCTACTTCTACAGCATCATTTGTACCTAAATATCCTACTAAACCACCTTGCCCAACAATTTTTTTCATTATTTCATCAGCATAATATTCTCCAGAATAGCACATTGCAACAAGGTCTCCTGCAGGAACAGTACCTGCTCTCTCAGGAGAAAAAGGTCCTTCTCCATGTAAACCGTTATTAACATCAATCACTTTACCATATTTATGTACACCTACCGTGATTCCCCCACCCATATGAACAACAATTAATTTCAAGTCACTGTAGGATTTATCTAATTCCTCTGCAACACGTCGAGCAACTGCTTTTTGATTTAAAGCATGAAAAATACTCTTTCGTTCGATATCCGAAAACCCTGAAATTTTTGCAATCGGTTCCATTTCATCCACTACAACTGGGTCTACAATATAAGCACGTATATTGAGTTGTTCGGCAATTTCATTTGCCACGATTCCACCTAAATTTGATGCATGTTGTCCTGAATAACCAACGCGAAGGTCTTCAAGCATTTGTTCATTAACTGCATACGTGCCTCCCTCAATAGGACGTAATAACCCCCCACGTCCTACCACGGCAGATAACTTAGATAAATTAATATTATATTTATCTAATGTTTCAAGGATTGTTTGTTTGCGAAAAGGATATTGATGAATGATAGAATCAAAACTACCTATGATATCACGATCATGTCGAATTGTTTCTTCCATAATCATTCTTTCGTTATCAAATACTCCAATTTTTGTGGAGGTTGAACCGGGATTTATAGCTAAAATTCGAAAATTATTAAGTTCCACTTGTTTCCCTTCCTTTTCTTAAGAGGAGGTGATGATTCAAAAGTACTTTTTGAATCATCGTCTTCCAAATTAGTTCTACTAGTTATCTCCCACGACTTAAAATATTCATTCCATTTTTTAAAAACTGTTTTCGTGACTTCCGCATTGTTTCCATACGCTCTTCTGCCATTCTATCAGCTGCAACATAAGTTGGAATATTATCACGCTTCGATATATCAAATATCTTAGATATACTATCATATATAGTTTCCACTTTTTTTAACGCACGTTCTCGGTTATATCCTAATAATTCATCAGCAACGTTAATTACACCACCAGAATTAATAACATAATCAGGCGCATACACTATCCCTAACTCTTGGATAGTATCACCATGCTTTGTTTCTTTCAATTGATTATTCGCGGCTCCTGCAATTACTTTAGCCTTCAATAAAGGGATTGTTTCGTCATTAATCGTGGCACCAAGTGCACAAGGTGAATAAATGTCGCAATCGACACTATAAATGTCATTTGTATCTACGGCAGTAGCTCCAAATTCATCCACCGCACGTTGAACTGCTTCTTTATTAATATCTGTAACAATTAGCTTCGCACCTTCTTCGTGCAAATGACGGCATAAAGTAAAGGCTACATTTCCTACCCCTTGGACTGCCACTCGTTTTCCTTCTAACGAATCCGTTCCGAAAGCTTCTTTTGCAGCAGCCTTCATACCAACATATACCCCATATGCGGTTACTGGAGATGGATTTCCAGAAGAACCAAACGCTGGTGAAATACCTGTTACATAATCTGTTTCCTGGTAAACAAGATCCATGTCTTCTACCGTAGTTCCAACATCTTCAGCTGTAATATATCTACCATTCAACCCTTGAATAAAACGTCCAAATGCACGAAACATTGCTTCATTTTTGTCTTTTCTTGGGTCACCAATAATTACAGTTTTCCCCCCGCCTAAATTTAAACCTGCAGCTGCATTTTTATAAGTCATACCCTTTGCTAATCGGAGTGCATCCTCAAATGCAGCCTCTTCTGATTCGTATGTCCACATTCTTGTACCACCTAGTGCTGGGCCAAGCGTTGTATCATGAATAGCAATTATCGCCTTTAATCCTGATTCCTTATCTTGACAAACTACAACTTGTTCGTAATCATATGTCTCCATATACTTAAATAATTCCACTAGTATTCCTCCTCAAAATTCATCCTTTATTTTTATTTCAACGATGTACTTACGGCCATCGCCATTGAAAAAACTTTACTTTCCACAGAGTCAGCTCTTGATGTTAGTACAATTGGTGATCTCGCTCCAACGATCATTCCACCGACAGTTGCATTTCCAAATATCGTTAACGACTTATATAAAACATTCCCTACATCAATAGAAGGGGCTACGATTATATCAGCTTGACCAGCCACTTCTGAACGTATCCCTTTTTGTTCTGCAGCTTCCAAAGAAACAGCATTATCAAACCCTAAAGGACCGTCTATAACGCAGTTCTTTATTTGATTTCGTTTGTTCATCACTGTCAAAGACGCTGCATCTATCGTTGCTTCCATTGCTGGATTTACAGTCTCTACAGCTGCGATTACGGCCACTTTGGGTTTATTAATTCCTATTTTTCTAACTGCCTCCACTGCATTTTGGACTATTTGTACCTTCTCCTGTAAATTAGGAGATATATTCATAGCAGCATCAGTAAGAAATATCATATTTTCTTTATTCGGAATGGAAAAGCCTGCTAAGTGAGAAAGGACATTACCTGACCTTAATCCAAATTCTTTATTTAATACTGCTTTTAAAAGAAGAGAGGTAGAAACCATTCCTTTCATTAATACATCCCCTTCTCCTTTAGCAACCATTTCCACTGCAATTCTGGAAGATTCTTGCTCATCTTGTGCTTCTAATAATCGAAACACTTTATCAGTTGTTTGAGAGAGCCCAGCTTCGGTTTTTAACTCTGACATTATTTCTTTAGGTCCCACGAATATAAAATCAGCTAATTTCAACTCTATTGCCTTCTTCGCTGCATAAAATAATGAAATATGTGTTGCATGAGCTACAACAATTCTTTGACAATTCTTACGTTCCTGAATTGCTGTTATTAATTCTTCCAACGTCACTGAGAACCCACCTTCCTTCCATATTACTACAGTTATATAATATGCAATTTTTATGCCAACATCAAAAATACGAGACATTAACCGATTAATAGTGTAAATCAAAATAAAACATGCAGAATTTTTCAGTAACTTGCATTTTTTTGCATGCACGATAGTGCATTTCTATGAATTATGATATTTGTCCAATTTATAATATAAATTACGAATGGACACTCCTAGTTGTTTTGCGGTTTTCGTTTTATTTCCACCATTCTCCTGTAGTGCAGTTCGAATGATACCTTGCTCTGTCTCCTCCATGATTAGTTGAAGCGTTTTACTTGAATTGTAATATGAAGGATGTTCAAATGTATTTTTCACCGGTTCTTCTTTACTATCTAATTGAGGAAGATGTTGTATATCAATGAACTTCTCGTGCAATTGCATATGAATAATTGCTCTTCCTAAAATATTTTCTAATTCCCTAACATTTCCTGGCCAGTGATATAATTGGAGTCTATTCCGAGCTTCTTTAGTCACACCTTCCACATTCCTCCCATAATCTTGATTTAATTTTATGAGAAGATGGTCACAAAGACTTGGGATATCTTCCTTTCTTCTTCTTAATGCAGGGATATGAATCGGCATTCTGTTTAAGCGAAAATATAGATCGTTCCGAAACTCTTTTTTCTCTAATTTCTCTTCCATATTTACATTTGTTGCAGCAATTATTCTTATATCAATGGAGATCGCCTTAGTACCGCCCACTCTTACTATCTCTTGTTCCTGTAAAACCCTTAGTAATTTCGCTTGAGTCTGAGGAGAGATTTCACCGATTTCATCTAAGAAAATACTACCTCCATTCGCTTCTTCAAATAATCCTTTCTTCCCACCACGCTTCGCACCAGAGAAAGCTCCTTCTTCATACCCAAACAATTCACTTTCTAGTAATGTTTCAGATATAGCTGCACAATTCACACGAATAAATTTGTTATATTTTCGTTTGCTTGCGTTATGTATAGCATGAGCAAATAGCTCTTTTCCAGTTCCACTTTCTCCTTGTAGTAGTATTGTTGCAGGTGTAATGGCAGCCATTTTTGCTTGTTGTATCGCTATTTGTAGTTCTTCAGAATTTCCAATTATATCATAAAAACTATACTTCGCTTCTAGTGTGCGAATAATTTGCTTTGCTCGTTCTAATTCTGTTGTTAATGACTCTATCTCTGACATATCATGAATAACTGCAACACTACCTTTTAATTTTTTATCTACAATTACAGGGGCCACGTTAACAATTACATCTTTTCGACTAGCACCAACCTTCATTTTAACACCTCTAACAGGTTTTCCGGTTTGTAAGACACGCATATGCATACTTTCTCCCTCGGAAATATCAATATTTGCTGGTTTTCCAATTACTGCGTCTCTTTTAAGTCCTGTTAATTTTGTATAGGCAGGATTTATTAACAAGCCCTTCCCATGTTCATCAACTACAGAAATAGCATCATTCGATGATTGAATGATTGCTTCAAGCATTTCTTGAATACTTTTTAAGTTTGTTACTTCCTCTGCCATGTTAACAATTTCCGTTATATCGCGGAAAACAGCTAAAGCACCAAATAATTCGTTTCCTTTAAACATTGGAACGCGAGTGGTAAGAATAGAACGGTCTTTGCCGATAATTTGATGCTGATTTATTTCCGTTTTACCTGTTTTAATCACTCGTGGGAGCTTACTTGTAGGCATTATCTTTCTTATATCTTTACCAATTACTCCTTCTTTAATTAAATCTGCCATCTCTTCCGCACGTTTATTAATTAGAGTAATTTGATTATGTATATCAATAGCAATCATTCCATCATGAGTGGAATTTACAATCATATCCAGTTTAGAGTTCTGCTGAAGCACTTCATCAATTAAGTGTTCTTTTTCTTCAATTAAGTAAAATAGGATAGAAGCCACCGAGCTAGGAATTAAGGTAATAGCCATATCCTTGATTTTATGACTAATTCGCTGAAGAATACCTTTGTTTCCGGTAGCTTCAATGATAATATCAATTGGTTCTAGTTCACTTATAGCAATTTTCCAATCTTGATATATTGGAATCCCATGATACTTAGCCAACAATAAACCGGAACTCTCTCTGTTTCGGTCAACTACTCCAGCAATATGAAATTGCTCCGTTTCCATCAGTAGTTTTAATAACGAAGTACCTCCTCTACCAGCTCCAATTATTAGTATATTTTTCATGACATTCCTCCTATCCCCGAGGTGTGCAATTTTTTTCATACACCATTTCTATACTATACATGATTTTCTATAGAAAAAAAATAAATCTTGTAACAAAGATTTCATGAATTATTTCATATATCGTTGCTAGTATCACGTCCTTACTATAAAATAATAGAAAAGTCATCAATTCAATGTAGGAAGGAACATATTATGACAATCCAACGTTTTTTAGCATTATGTATTTTACTTATTCCTGGATTTATTGCAGGATATGGAATTAAGCTTATGAGGGATACTCTCTTTCAACAATATATATGGCCATTCGATTCACTTTTCGTACAATTCATGGTAGGGTGTATCGCACTAGTATTTGGAGTTTGGTTTATTGGTGGATTTATTTTGCATCGTGATCGTAAAAACAATAAAGTAGCACCTCGTTTTCGGAAGCAATAACTAAATAAATGCCCTGTTACACGTTGATATTAAGTTATACTATATATAAGGTTTCTGATTTCCTTGGGGCGAACCGCAAGCCTTTTCGGTCATACCTCGGTGTGGGGCTCTCGCCTGGGCCGTACCCCTTAGGAGTCTCGCCCCTTCCGTAAATATCAACATGGCACATATATCAATTTTGTCCTTTAACATAGCTAAAATAAAAAAGGGTTACGAAATAGCAAAGGGTGATTCAAAAAGTCTAACAATACTTTTCGAAGTCACCCTTAAATTGTTAATCGGTTCGTCCTGGTTTCAATTCGGTACCTTCTTACCACTAACTAAGAATTCATGCTGAAAACTATAATCACTCCAACATACTAACTTTTTCTACCCAACTGATCTATTTGTCGAAATACTGGTGTTCTTTCCAACCAAGATTGAATGGAAATCTTCTCTGCTACAACCGTAATGAAGACACAGAAAAACACAAGACACAAAGTGTAAAAAGTACTATTAAATTGTAAAGCAACGATTGCGCCTACAGATCCAGTAATCATAGCACCATTATCCCCCAACATGGCCTTCATTCTCGACTCAAAAATAGCCCACATACATACTACAAGAAATAGGAAAATAAAAAATGCATCTCTTTCTGAGAGAAGGAAAAAGGGAACAACAGTAGTAACAGCTGTTATTTTCCAAACCCTTAAGGGCTTTGTATCTAACAAATTCATCGTATGAGGAAATAATACAAGTAACGCGAAAACTAAAAGAGAAGTCGGAGTCATATCTGTTTTCATGACTAGATAATATATGGAGAAAGCCACAACACCTACAGCCTTAATTAACCCTGTCGTAACTTCTTTTTCTCTAAATAATATAGAAAAGTGCCCTTTTATCCCTTTAGGAAACTGAGATCCAAAACAATCGTCAATAAAGCCCAATAACCAAATAAAAAAAACATAGTGATACGTATATTTGTCTATCACCAAATAATTAGTGAATAGATAATCACCAGATAGTAGTACTACGAAGATAAATCCTATGCTATACGGAACTAGTAACCCCTTATAATTTTTCACCGATAGTCCATAGTCTTTAAAAATAAAAGATACATAAAAAAACATAAATATTACTAGGACACCCAAAATTACTAATGATTCCATAGTGTTTTCTCCATTTCTAACCATTGTTTTGCTCGGTGATAAAATCCCTCCATATTTTTCCCTGTTAACCGATGATTCATGTTTGTTTGAATTTCCTTGATCACAGCTCCATTATTTAGAAAAACTATATTCATTAACATTTCCAGTCCAAAACCATAGCCTTTTTCATTTACAATAAAGGGTATCCATCGTCTATGAAAGCAGCGTTGTCCTGATAATGGAGCTAATAATCTCTTACCAGTCTTACGTAGTATTACATTTCTTACTCGCCGCTTCACTATGCCAAATCCCTTTTTCGAAAATTCAGGAAAGATGGCAACAGTCATGTCTGCAACATTATTTTGTATTGCTGGTAATAGTTTTTGCGCTTCACAAGCAGTACTACCCAAGTCCGCATCCAATATCATAATCCACTCACCACGGACATAGGAAAGTCCGGTGAATACGGCAGTCATCTTACCTTTATTATGTTTGTGTTGTAGTACTTTTGTACAATATAATTTTGCAATGGAATATGTCTCATCACAACTTCCATCATCTACAACAATGATCTCATTTACCCAAGATAATCTATTTATGGACTCTAGTGTGTCCTTTATATGTTTGGCTTCATTAAAGGCAGGAATAATTACATCTACTTTCATTATTTAATACTCCTTCGTTACATTAAAATAATCTTTTATGAAGGAAGTTTCTGGGAAGGGATAACCTGATTGAAAGCATAACCATTGATTAATTCCTTTTATATCCGATATTTTCTCACCGGCATACATTCGTGTTAATAAAGTGGATCCCATTCCTTTTCTACCTTTTTCAATTAATTCTACAAACGAGTTTCTACAACCTAACGTATAAATATGTAATGCGTCAGAAACATAAGCTAACATAAGTGCTAGATCTTCACTAATACCAGGAAAAGGTATCGATGTACATTCTACGGATAGTTGTTCTAGTCTTGATTTACCAGGACTTTTACCGTCCATATATGAGTGAGCGATAAAAGTACTAGTATACCTATTTGCATCAGAGGATATTGAATCCATATCTCCTACAATATAATTTGGTTTTATTTGATGTTCATAAAGTACACCTGATGCTCCGTCTACAGCAATAACAATACATTCGTTATGCTTAATAAATGGTCTTATCATTCTTAAATCTTCTTGAACTCCTCCCCCTCTTGCAACTAAAAATACTAATTTACCCTCTATATCAGTTAATTTTGGTAGAGATTGCACAGCATCTATAAAAGATTCTATTTCAAAAGAAGCAAAATCTAAGCTATTCATCGCAAACTTTCTGAAAAGGTTCTGAAATTGGTATTTTCCTTGCTGTTGTTTACTTGTAATTCTTTCGTGGTCATATAAGGTAACTGTTCCTAACAAAGTCCAAGTACTATTACGCTTTTTAAACAATTTATTGTTTTCAATTTTTATATAGTTATAATCATCTTCTAATTCTTCCATTGTTAAACTTATATCAAAAACAGGTATATCATTTTCCTGCAAATGCATCATTCCAGTTCGAGGAACATTACCACTCATGGAAACCTTTGTATTAATAACTGCTTTCACTTTTTTTCTTACCATATCCTCTGCTGCAACTAAATCTATGTCCTCATGTTCTACTATAATGATCGAATGAGGGGGAACTCGATGTAACAATTGCTTTGTTACTTTACCACAATAACTATTGCCAACAATAAGACTCTCCATGTTTTTCCCTCCGATACATTATAATGATTTACATATCTTTCTTTAGTATGGTCAATATATTGTAAAAGCATGAGGACGAATTCATAAAAAAAGAAGGTATCTCAAAAGAGAATCTTTCATCCCTTGAGATACCTTCCTTTTATTTTCTGCTTAGCTCACTTTATGTTCAATTCGAAGTTTATCTGCAACCATTGCAATAAACTCTGAGTTTGTTGGTTTTGCTTTAGATACACTCACTGTATACCCAAACATTTTAGAGATTGATTCAATGTTCCCACGACTCCAAGCAACCTCAATTGCATGGCGAATCGCTCTTTCTACACGACTTGCTGTTGTATTAAATTTCTTAGCGATATCTGGGTATAGCACCTTTGTGATGGATCCCAATAATTCAATATCGTTATAAACCATAGTAATAGCTTCTCTTAAATACATATAACCTTTAATGTGTGCCGGAACTCCAATTTCGTGAATAATACTAGTGATGCTTGCATCTAAATTCATTGGTTTATTTTCTCTGCGAATAGATGAAGTAGTTGTTGGTTTAATGTAGGCGGAGGAATTTCCACTTACGTCACGAATTTTATTCATTAATGTATCCATATCAAAAGGTTTTAAAACGTAGTATGCGGCCCCTAGTTCAACAGCTTTTTTAGTAACATCTTCTTGTCCAAAGGCAGTTAACATAATTATATTTGGGCGTTTTGTAAGTTGTCTTTCATTTAACTTCTCCAAAACCGCTAGACCATCTAAATGTGGCATAATGATATCAAGAATAAGAACATCAGTTTCGTTCTCCTCCACAAGTTCTAAACACTCTTGTCCATTATATGCCTTACCTATAACTTCCATATCCTCTTGAGAATTAATATAATCTTCTAAAAGCATTACTAACTCTCGATTATCATCTGCAATACAAACTCTTACGTTTTTCACAAAAACTTCCTCCCACTCATAATTAATTTCTGTCATAACACATATTCGACAAACTAAAGTGTATACCTTTTTATTTTTTCATTTTTTCTATAAAAAGTTATTTTTTCTCTTGTTTATTCATTATAGCTCTGTTTTTCGACCACATTCGATTAATACCAACACACGAGATGTGCATTTGTCGAAAAATCTTTATTTGTATTTATATCTTATCATAATTACTTTATATTGGATAGATTTTTCAATAGTCGACGACTCCCACGAAACCAAAAAATTTGCACATTGGCGGATGAAAATACGTTATGAGTATATAGTTAGTACTCTTCACTTTATATGGAATGAGCGCAAGTCCACGAACTCCTGTGGGAAGCAGAGTAAAGGCGAGACACCGCAGAACGAAGCCAGGATGGCGACATGACGCCGTTGTCCACAGGACGTGGGCATGTACTTAAGCGGAATTCTTCGAGGAGGATCGGCAACTCCCCACGGAAAGGAGTGGACTGAAGCGAATGGAATACAAACCAACAAAAATAGAATTACCAGATAATCTGATACACGTATTTTCAGGGTAGACTCATTATATACAACCCATAAAAAAAAGACGAGTATGAATTAACTCGCCTTGGACTTATCTGTTTCATATATATCAATTCCTGCTTCTTGTAGCATCCATTCAATATGGCAACCGTAACCAGAAGTTGGATCATTTACAAAGACGTGAGTAACTGCACCTATAATACGGTCATTTTGAATAATAGGACTACCACTCATACCTTGAACAATTCCACCTGTTGCTTCAATTAATTCAGGATCTGTTACTTTAATTACCATTCCTTTTGTAGCAGGAAATTTTTGTTCTGTACTACTGACAATTTCAATATCAAATCGTTTAACTTTATCGCCCTCAACTACTGTTAAAATCTCTGCAGGTCCTTCCTTTACTTGGTGAGAAAGACCAATATCCATAGGTTTATTCAGTTTTCCATTATCTATATCATCGTGAAGTTTTCCGAATATCCCAAAAGGGCTATTCTTTTGTATATCACCTAATACTTTTCGATCACTTGAAAATCTTGCAAGTTTCTCACCTGGTTCCCCTGTCATACCTTTTTCAATAGAAGTTACCTTAGAACTTACTATTTCTCCTTCATTTACCTCTATTGGTTTTTTTGTATCCATATCCGAAATTACATGACCTAGCGCTCCATATTTTTTTGACTGCGGTTCGTAAAATGTTAGTGTTCCTACCCCTGCTGCTGAATCACGAATATACAAACCTAAACGAAAGTTTTCATCCGTTTTACCTTTAATTGGTTGTAATTCTTTTTTATATGATTTTCCATCCCGTTTAATCTCTACTTGTATAGGCCCATCTATCTCCCCTGAGTCCTGGACGACAGGGTTTATATCATTCATCTCTTCAATTTTAACCCCGTTCATCTTTGTAATAATATCTCCAACTTCTATTCCTGCTATTTCTCCTGGTGATACACTTCCATCTTGAGTTTCAATGAGGTGATGTCCCACAACTAACACACCTTCTGTTTGTACTCTTACTCCAATAGATTGTCCTCCTGGTATCACTTTTAGCTCCGGAAGGACAGTAACATCCATCGAACGTAGTGGAATTTTCCCAATCCCAAATTGAACAGAAGATTTATCTGCTTGCTTCCCCTTTAATTTAGTAACTCCATCCTCAGTTTCAATTTCAATTGATGCATTATTAGTAGCTAATGCAGGTATCGAAGTTGGTACATTATATTCCTGACCTTCAAAAAAGACAAGGTGATGTGGTGTTTCAATATAATGTTGGAGTGGAGGATAAAATGCAGCAGAGAACAATAACACAAGGAGAATTGCACCTACACACTTTTTTATCAAATTTTTATTCAACCTTATTCACTCTCCTCGTTATAACCTACACCTCCACCATGGCTGTACTACTAATTTTGCCTTGATTCACATCATTTATAACATCAGAAAAAGAAAAAAGCTAACCTTATTTGGATAGCTTTTCAATGAATAGGTAATTATTGCTTCGATTGTTGAGCGCGAATAAGTAATTCCTTAGCATGTTCTCTCGTTAAATCCGTTATTTCCACTCCCGATATCATTCTGCCAATTTCCTCTATTTGTTCAGATTTCTTTAATCTTCTAACAGAAGTAACAACTCTGTCACCATTTGTTTCTTTTGCAATAAATAAATGATTGTCTGCCATAGCTGCAACTTGTGGTAAATGACTAATACATAGTACTTGAGAACCGAAAGATATTTCATGTATTTTTTCCGCAATAGCTTGAGCAACACGACCACTTACACCAGTATCAACTTCATCAAATATAAGCGAAGTTACCCCTTCATGAGATGCCAAGATTGTCTTGAGCGCTAAAATAATTCTAGACATCTCACCACCAGAAGCAATTTTAGCTAATGGTTTGAGTGGTTCCCCTTTATTTGTTGAAACAAGAAAATGTAGAGAATCAATCCCTTTCTTAGAAATAGGAAGACGTTTTTTGATATTAATTATTTCTTCTACTTCTATTTGGTTTTCGTTAAACTCTACTTCAAAATTTGTATCTTTCATATATAAATTAATGAGTTCCGTTTGGATGGAGTCTTTTAATTGAATAGCTGCTTTTTTACGAAGATCTGTCAAACGTTTTCCTACAATTAGCAATTCCTTGGCTATTGTAAGTAATTCGTTTTGCCATTGTTGCAATCGCTCATCACGATTCTTCAAGGTATCTATCTCTTTATCTAGACTTTCTACATACTCTAGGATGTCATTTACAGTTTCTTTTCCATATTTTCGTTTTAAAGTATTAATCTCGCTTAACCTTGCTTCAATATCATTTAGTCGATCAGGATCGAACTCAATATTCTCATAATAATTCCTTAGAGAATACGCTACTTCCTCTAAAAGATAATAGTTATTTGTAATCGTTTCTTTAAGAGGAACAAGCTTTTCATCCATAGTAGCAGCATCTACCATTTCATTCATTGCCACCATTGTCCATTCTAAGCCTTTCTGTTCACCATACAATGCTTCATATGAACGATGGACAGATTTATACAAGTCCTCACTATAATCTAATCTCTTCTTTTCTTCTAACAATATTATATCTTCATCTGGTTTTAATTTTGCCTCATTAATTTCTTTTTGCTGAAATTGTAGAAGGTCTAACCTTTGCATTATTTCATGTTCATTTTCTGAAACTTGGCTCACCTTATTTCTTTGATCAATAAAGGTTTGGAATACATTTTCATATTCTCTCTTCGCATCAGATATAACCTGCTCTGAGAAGCGATCTAATAAAAATCGATGTTTATCTTCTTGAAGTAAATACTGATGCTCATGCTGACCATGTATATCAACTAAAGCTTGACCAAATTGACGCAGAACAGCTAATGTAACAAGCTTTCCATTGATACGACAGACACTTTTGCCTTGTTGTGTTATTTCCCTTTTTAAAATAATTGTTTCATCTTCATCAATCTCAATATCAAGATCCTTTATCAAACCCATTATTTCTTTAGGATCTACAATAGAGAAAATACCTTCTATTTCTGCTCGTTTACTTCCATGACGCACATATTCTACTGAACCTCTCCCACCTATTAATTGACCAATTGCATCAATAATAATCGACTTCCCCGCCCCTGTTTCACCAGTTAAAACAGTTAGACCTTTTTCAAAAGGAATAGTAATGTGATCAATAATAGCGAAGTTTCGGATTGATAGCTCCATTAACAAGACCTTTCACATCCTTTATATAATACTTCTTTTACCTGTTCATTACATTTTATTTATAGCATATTCAAGAACCGTTCACTGACTTCCTCTGTTTGTCCGGAATCACGGCAAATTATTAGTATCGTATCATCACCACAAATAGTACCCAACACTTCATTCCAATCTAAGTTGTCTATTAACGCCCCAACCGCATTTGCGTTGCCAGGGAGCGTTTTCATAACAATTAAATTGTTAGAGTAATCAACTGATACAAAACTATCCATTAACGCCCTTTTTAATTTTTGCAATGGATTAAACCTTTGATCAGCTGGAAGACTGTATTTGTATCGTCCATCCATCATTGGTACCTTTACTAACTGTAATTCCTTTATGTCTCTACTAACCGTTGCTTGAGTAACGTTAAAACCACTATTTCTTAATTGTTGGACCAAATCATCTTGAGTCTCCACTTCTTGATTTGTTATTATTTCACGAATTTTAATGTGTCTTTGCCCTTTATTCATGTTATTCCTCCATTAATTATCAACAAAATCGCTTCACTTGATAGGATACGAATTTAATATTTATACAAATATTCATTGTATTTATTAATAAGTATACAGTAATAGGTCCAACTAATAAACGTAATTCTTTTACAAATTTCAAATAAATTCGTCAAAAAAAGACACCAGCATCAACTGGTGCCATGTATTTATTGATGTGCTTCTTTGACGACATCTTCCATTCTTTTATCATCCACATAATTTTCTCCGTTCAGTTCAGTGGATAAGTAGATCAAAAACTCGATATTTCCTTCGCCACCGCGTATTGGTGAAGGAACTAACCCTTTTACGGAAAATCCACAATTCGTAGCAAAAGATACAATTGTTTTGAGAACTTGTTCATGAATTTTTGGATCTCTGACAATACCTTTTTTCCCAACTTGTTCCCGCCCAGCCTCAAACTGAGGTTTAATTAAAGCTGATACGTGCCCACAAGGAGTTAAAATGTTTTTAAGCACAGGCAAGATTAGTTTTAATGAAATAAAAGAAACATCAATTGTCGCAAATTCAGGTGAGCCTATTTGAAAATTTTCAGGGGTTACATAACGAAAATTGGTTCTTTCCATAACCACAACACGTTCGTCTTGTCTTAACTTCCAAGCAAGTTGATTATATCCAACATCTACAGCATAAACAAGTTTTGCTCCATTTTGTAAAGCACAATCTGTAAACCCACCTGTTGAAGCACCGATATCAATTACTATTTTATCTTGTAAGTCAATGTCGAATGCTTCAATAGCTTTTTCTAATTTTAACCCACCACGACTTACATAAGGAATTGTTGGACCTTTCACCTCAAGGTATGATGTTTCTTTCACCTTAGTTCCTGGCTTATCAATCCTTTCTCCATCCGCATAAACAATTCCAGCCATAATGGAGCGCTTTGCTTTTTCCCTTGTATCAATTAGACCTTTATCAACTAATAAAACATCAATTCTTTGTTTTTTATCCATGGTGATTAAGCTCTTTGTCTCTTTCTTGGAATTATTTTTTCAACAGATTTTATGATATTTTGTGAGGTTAGTCCGATTTCTTCCCAAAGCTCTTTTACACTTCCGTGTTCAATAAATCGGTCTGGAACTCCCATTCTCTCAACAACTGTTGAATGAAATCCATTATCATGAAAATACTCTAAAACAGCACTTCCAAAGCCACCTTGTAGTGCGGCTTCTTCAACTGTAAGAATTGGTCGGTTTTTTAATGCCAATTCTGCT
The DNA here is from genome assembly GCF_041820985.1 of Evansella sp. AB-rgal1. Taxonomy (NCBI): domain Bacteria; kingdom Bacillati; phylum Bacillota; class Bacilli; order Caryophanales; family Bacillaceae; genus Evansella; species Evansella sp. AB-rgal1. The sequence goes on along the minus strand of NZ_JBGUAU010000002.1, from coordinate 10,171 downwards.
AGCATTTCTTCATCCATTGGTTTAATCGATCGGGCATTTACAACATCTACAGAAATACCTTCTTTTTCAAGTAGTTCTGCTGCTTCAAGCGCTATCGGTATAGTAGTACCAAATGTAAGGATAGTTAAATCGTTTCCTTCTTTCAGTATTTCCCATTTCCCTATTGGTATTTGCTTTAATTCATCATCCATTTTTACGCCATAGCCATTTCCTCGTGGATAACGAACAGCAATTGGACCGTCATCATAACATACTGCAGTATAAATCATATGCTGCAATTCGTTTTCGTCCTTCGGCATCAGTATTTTCATATTAGGCAAGTGTCTTAAATATGAAATATCAAATACACCTTGATGGGTTTCTCCATCCGCACCTACTAAACCGGCACGATCTATCGCAAAGAACACATTTAAATTTTGACGACAAACATCATGTACAACTTGATCATAACCGCGTTGTAAGAAGGTAGAGTAGACTGCAAATACAGGTTTTAAGCCTTGTGTAGCTAATCCTGCTGCCATTGTAGTAGCATGTTGTTCTGCAATTCCTACATCAAACATACGGTCAGGAAACTCATTAGCAAAAACGTCTAATTTAGTTCCACCAGGCATTGCTGCAGTTAAAGCGACCACACGTTTATCTTCACGAGCTACCTTTTTTAATGTATTTGCAAACACACCACTATAACTTGGAGGTCCTGGTTTTTTTACTACTTCTCCAGACTCCATTTTATAAGGTCCTAAACCATGCCAAGTTCCTAATGCATCGTTTTCTGCAGGAGCGTAGCCTTTACCTTTTTTTGTAATAACATGAATGATAACTGGCCCCTTAGTTTTTTTTGCATAATTAAAATTTGTGGTAAGATCATCTAAATCATGTCCATCTACAGGTCCTAAGTAAGTAAACCCTAATTCTTCGAAGAAAATTCCTGAAACGAGTAAATACTTCAAGCTATCTTTTACACGTTCAGCAGTCGAAGCAATTCTGCCACCGAAAGCAGGAATTCGTTTCAACAACATCTCTAATTCATCTTTTGCTTTTTGATATTTACCTGCTGTTCGTAGTCTTCCTAACACATTATGGAGTGCACCTACATTAGGAGCAATAGACATTTCGTTATCATTTAGAACAACAATTAAGTCTTTCTGTTCATGACCAATATGATTAAGAGCTTCTAACGCCATACCGCCCGTTAAAGCTCCATCGCCAATCACAGCAACGATCTTCTCATTCGTTCCTTTAATATCCCTTGCAACTGCCATTCCCATTGCAGCAGAAAGAGAAGTTGAGCTATGGCCAGTTTCCCATACATCATGTTCACTTTCAGAGCGTTTAGGAAATCCACATAAGCCTTTGTATTGTCTTAATTGATCAAATTGGTTAGCACGACCAGTTAATATTTTATGAACATATGCCTGATGTCCTACATCCCAAATGATTTTATCTCTCGGACTCTCGAATAATTGGTGAAGAATTAAAGTCAATTCAACAACACCTAAGTTGGGCCCTAAATGCCCACCTGTTACTGATAATTTTTCTATTAAGAAATGCCTTATGTCCTGTGCAAGGTCTTCCAGTTCGGTTTTGCTGCATTTCTTAAGCAATGCTGGGTCTTTAATGCTAGACAAATCCAAGAAAAACCCTCACTTTCTTTTATTATTCTTATTTCCATTCTTTTTACGTTTCTTACCATTAAATATGGTTATTTTCAATTTTACCTCTAAAAAGTAAAATAATCTACCCACATGATAAATGATTTCCGTTGAGTACTGTATTGCTAGTGTTTTTCCAACTGATTTCCCACCTACAGTTAGTGCTGCAACAACACTTGTAAACAAGATAGATGCTATCAATTGAAAGTTTGATCCTTCATCATGTCCTAATTGCATGGACAAGCGTAAAACAACGTATGCAGAAGCTGTGCCACTAATGACACCGGAAATATCACCTATTACATCATTACAGAAATTTGCAAAACGATCTGCATTTCTTGTAATATGTACCGCTTGTTTTGCACCATTTAATTTTTCAGCTGCCATAGCATGGAAAGGTTTTTCATTCGCTGCAGTTGCAGCTACTCCTATCGTATCAAATAATACACCAATTAATACAATAAGAAAAACAATGACCATTCCAACTGCCCAACTTACTCCACTTAAAATGGAGGTGGAAACAATCGCAAAAATAGCCGCTAACACCAGTGTGATAACGGCTACTATAACACTCCAACTTAAAGATTTTTTCACAGATTCCTTCATTATAAAACATCGTTCCTATCTTCTGCAATAAACTAATTGCTATTATAAGATATGTATCCGAGTGGTCATTTTAAGAGTAAAAACTGCGTCTTAGGTCCAGTAGGTTTTCCCAGTTAAGTACCTTAGCGTCGCCGCTATGGCGGTTTCCCATTAAACCTAACTTGACGCTGTCACCAAACGTCAGACTGGATTACCACTTAGTACGCACTATAATCCTCTTCAAATGTCCGTGCGGAACAGTCTAGGAGTTTTCCTCAGCAGTTCTTTGCCATTTTCTATCCTCTTTTGCAGAGTAGATTTCATATAGATGATTGCTGTGTATACAACCTAGCATCTATAATCCCCTCAAACTCCACTCAAGGCAGGCTACGCTGCTTACAAGTTCCCCAACTTGCAATGCAGGTTCATACCTTTGTTATAGCTTTCCGCGGGAACGGTCGCCATAACGAAAGGCCTCCGCGGTTGCAGGGTCAACGCCCACATGCCATTGTGGATCGCCCTACCACCTTTACTCCCAGTTGAGACCCAAAGCTGGGCGCCTCAAGCCAAAACTAGGAACTTCATCGATGTGCCCTTTAGCGGATTTTTAGGCCCGCTTTCGAAAATGGAGAACTGACTAGAATACAGCACCACTCGGTAGATCTATTATAACATGAGATATTTTGTTTACACAACGTACAACCATTTCTTTAACAGTATACCTTTTCCAATTGAAAAAAAGATAAATGTAAGAATGGAAATCAAAAATAGAAATAGGAGAAGACATACATTATCTTGACCTTGATTCGATATAATTTGTTAATTCTTCTAATAATGTATGATTCATGCTTGTCTCATATAAGTATTTTTTTGCGTGTTCTATATGGTACGACAATTTTTCCTTTGCTCCATCCATACCTAAGATCTTTGGATATGTACTTTTATTATTTTGTTCATCACTACCTACAGGCTTCCCGATTATTTGTTGATCACCTTCGACATCTAAAATGTCGTCCTTTATTTGAAAAGCTATACCTAAGTGTTTGGCAAAAAGCTTTAATGAATGCCTTTCTCCATCGGAAACGCCTGCAAGTATAGCGCCTGCAACTACAGAAACTCCAAGTAATTCTCCTGTTTTCCTATTATGAATTTCTTCTAATTGGTCAACATTTAATTCCTTATTTTCTCCCTCGATGTCAGCAACTTGTCCACCTACCATCCCTAATGGACCTGCTGCTTTCGCAATTTCAAAAATTAAGTTTACTTTCATTTCACTATCTAAATGTAATGATGATAAACATTGAAAACTGTAAGTTAACAGACCGTCACCTGCTAAAATAGCCATAGCTTCACCATAGACTTTATGATTCGTTGGCTTTCCTCTTCGAAGATCATCATCATCCATAGCAGGTAAATCATCGTGTATTAAGGAATAGGTATGTATCATTTCAATAGCAGCTGCAACATCATACCCTAAATCTAGTGGTTTATTATAACCACTAAGTGTTGCTAGTAACAACATTGGTCTTAAACGTTTCCCTCCAGCCTTTAATGAGTAAGTCATGGACTGTTTAAGTGTATTAGAAATGTTTAATGAATCAATTAAGGCAGGAAGTCGTCTATCTAGTTCCTCTTTCTCTTTTTCTATAAACGTTAAGAAAGTTTCTGTCACTCCGATTTCTCCTCTACAAAAAATGGTTTTAGTTCACCGTCTTCCGTTAAGACCTCTGTCATTTTCTTGTCAACTTGCTGTAATCTATCATGACAATACTTTGATAGATGCATTCCCTCTTGAAACATTGTAATAGCTTCTTCTAATGGAACATCAGCTTCTTCAAGTTTATTCACAACCGCTTCAAGTTTGTCCATAGCCTCTTCAAACGTAAGTTCTTTCTTATCGCTCATACTTAACACTCCATTTCGCTTGTGGTAATTCCTCTTCTTTACTACTATGAATTTGACAATGTAATTTTCCGTCTCGAAGTTGTATCGTAATATTAGAGTTCGTTTCTGTGTCATGCACACTTTTAATTAATTTATCTTCTTCATTGTATACAAGGCTGTACCCTCTCTCCATTACGTTAAGGGGATTTAATACATTGAGTTTCGATATCAAAAGTCCATAGTTATTTTTCTTATGTGAAACAAGCGCATTAAATGACTTCATGAGTAATTCACTATTCGTCTTTAGTTTTTTCTTTTCACCCATTATTCGATGTTCAGGATGTAATCGAACAATTCGGGAATTCAAGTTCCCCAAGCTAGTAGTCTGCTTATCTATCTTTTGATTGACTATTTTTTGCATACTTTCAACTAACCTATCTAAATCCTGCTCTTTCTGTTCTAAAAGTTGTTGTGGATAACGAAAAGCATAAGACTTTGACATATAATTTAATCGTTCTTTTAGATTTTCTATTTTTCTGTCCATCGCTCGGATGACTCGGTCTTTTCTATCCTGTATTCTAACCATCAGTTCTCCTATATCAGGTACAGCTAATTCAGCTGCAGCAGTAGGAGTTGCAGCACGTAAATCAGCTACAAAATCACTAATTGTAATATCTGTTTCATGCCCAACCGCAGAAATAACTGGGATATGTGAATTATAAATTGCTTCAGCAACAATTTGTTCATTAAAAGCCCATAGTTCCTCTAAAGAACCGCCCCCACGACCTACGATTATTACATCGAACGTGCTAGCAACATTGGCCTGATTGATAGCTCTTGCTATAGACGGTGCAGCATTGGGGCCTTGTACTAAAGCTGGTAGCAACGTTACCTTTGTTAATGGGAACCTTCTTTCCAAAGTAGTAATTATATCTCTAACAGCAGCTCCTGTTGGGGAGGTAATTACAGCAATTGACTGCGGAATAGATGGAATTTGTTTCTTTATATCCTTTGAAAAATATCCTGCCATTTCTAATTTTTTCTTTAACTCTTCAAATGCTAGATATAAACTTCCAATGCCATCTGGTTGCATTTCTTTAACATATAACTGGTATAGACCATGAGGTTCGTAAACAGAAATATCTCCCCGTACAAGGACATTCATCCCGTTTTCAGGTGTGAATTTCAAAAACTGATTATTTCCAGCAAACATAACAGCGTTCACTCTCGATTTATCATCTTTTAGTGTGTAATACATATGTCCCCTAGAATGCCATTTAAAGTTAGATATTTCTGCACGAATCCATACATTTTGTAAGAGAGTGTCTCGATCAATTAGACTTTTAATCCTTTTTGTTAAATCACTAACGGACATATAGTCTCGGCTCATCCCACTACCCCTTACTTACAAGTCGTTTTGCAGAAACAATAGTATTATATAAGAGCATTGTAATTGTCATCGGTCCTACTCCACCGGGAACAGGTGTGATGTATGATGCAACTTCCTTTGCTTCGTCGAATACAACATCACCTACAAGCTTGCCTTCTTCATTACGATTCACACCAACGTCAATCACAACTGCCCCCTCTTTGATGTATTCTTTATTAATAAAATGCGCTTTCCCCACTGCAACAACTAGAATATCGGCAGTTCTCGTAATTTGTTTCATATTTTTAGTACGAGAATGACAATAGGTCACTGTTGCATTTTCATTTAAAAGAAGTTGTCCAACTGGCTTACCAACGATATTACTGCGACCAACTACTACTACTTGTTGCCCTTCTAATTCAATCCCTTTTGATTTAATCATTTCCACAATTCCATATGGTGTACAAGGGAGAAATGCTTCTTGACCCGTCATCATTCTTCCAACATTGATAGGATGAAATCCGTCTACATCTTTACTCGGGTTAATAGCTTCTATAACAGCTTTTTCGGAAATATGACTAGGTAAAGGAAGCTGCACCAAAATACCGTGAATATGATCTGCTTTATTTAATACGTCTATTTTATGTAACAACTCATCCTCAGTAATAGACACTGACACTTCATCCAATTCAGAATGTATCCCTACTTCATAGCAAGATTTTTGCTTTGACTTTACATACGATTGTGAAGCTGGATCTTCTCCAACCAAAATAACTGCTAACCCTGGAACAATACCCTGAGATTTCAACTGTTCCACTTCTATCTTCATTTGTTCCCGTTTTTCTCTCGCAAGTTCTTTTCCTGATATAATTGTTGCTGTCATCGTTATCCCCCTAATGTTATTTCTATAAAGACTTAGCTAATTTTGATAATACACCATTGACAAACTTCCCAGGCTCTTCCTCACCGTTAAATCCTTTTGCTAAATCTATCGCCTCATTAATACTTACGTTAATCGGAATATCGTCTAGCCACTTCATCTCATACGTAGCTATCCTCAATATTGCCCGATCAACTCTCGATACACGAGAAATTGACCAATTCTGTAACGCTCCTTCTAGTAATTGATCGATTTCTTCCAAATGTTCTAATGTACCGTTTACTATCGAATGTAAAAATGGGGTTTTTTCTTCCCCTTCATTTAATACTGTAGTAATAGCTTCTTCAGATGAAACACCTGTCATCTCCACCTGATATAAAGATTGTATAGCTTTAATTCGTGCTACTCTTCTATTCATTATAACGACTCCTTAACATGTGTAAAAGTTAATACCTATTATTCCCTTTAATGATGATAGCACAAACTTTTGTGAGAAAACAGTTTGTCCATTGCTGATTTTTATTTCCTTCTTCATTTTTTTGAAAGACACCTCTCCTTACATACTAGGCGTGGGTTATTCTTAAGCGGAATCGTGGGAAATCAATGCAGTTTCCCCACAGGAAAGTATATAGACTATAACATATGAATATCAACCCTCAAAGTTAGTAGTACTAGACAGTTTTCCATTAACAATCAACGCATAATTATCCCGCATAGAATAAAAAAGAGAAAAGCCAAGGAAACCCCCTGGCTTAAGCACCTTGCTCTTTTTTACTTTGCTCTAAATCTTGTTTTGGCTGTTCAAGCTGTACACCAACTACATGAACATTGACTTCTGTGAGCTGGATAGAAGTCATATTCTGTAATGTTTGATAAATGTTCTCTTGAATTTTTTTACACACTTCAGGAATAGAAAAACCATAATTTATAAGTACATAAACATCAACATTAATACCCTCTTGTTTTAATTCAACTTTTACACCTTTACCATGATTGTTTTTCTTACCTAATCTTTCAACAACTCCTGAAGCAAAGTTTCCACGCATTGTTCCTACACCTTCAACCTCTGTTGCTGCGAGTCCCGCAATTACTTCGATAACTTCTGGGGAAATTTCTACTTTACCTAATTCGTCCTTATCGTCCGGAATATGAATTAACTGATTTTCTTTCATGTTGACTCCTCCTTTTGAAGATTTTACTCTTCTATTTCTGGCTTTAAAGAATATTGTTCCAAAAATTTCGTATTAAAGTCACCGCCAACAAAAACTTCATGATCAAACAACCGAAGATGAAATGGGATCGTTGTGTCTACACCCTCTATGACAAATTCACTTAATGCACGTTTCATCTTTGCTATTGCTTCTTGTCTCGTGTCTCCATGAGTGATAAGCTTCGCAATCATAGAATCATAATATGGAGGTATAACGTAACCAGGAAAAACCGCACTATCTACTCGAATTCCATACCCACCAGGAGCCAAATACATAGAAATTTTCCCTGGAGATGGCATAAAGTTTTTGTCAGGATTTTCCGCATTAATTCTGCACTCTATGGACCACCCTTTAAAAGTGACTTCCTCTTGAGTATAGGAAAGCTTTTCTCCAGAAGCAACTAATATCTGTTCTTTTATTAAATCTATTCCTGTTACCATTTCTGTTACAGGATGCTCTACTTGGATTCGAGTATTCATTTCCATGAAATAAAAGTCACCATTATTATGGTCATAAATAAATTCGATTGTTCCTGCTCCAACGTAATTTACAGCAACTGCTGCCTTGACAGCAGCATCTCCCATTTCTTGTCTTTTCTCTTCTGTCAACGCAGGAGATGGTGTTTCCTCTACAAGTTTTTGCAGTCGACGTTGAATCGTACAATCTCTTTCACCTAAGTGAATCACATTTCCATGTTTATCGGCTAACACTTGGATCTCAACATGACGGAAATCTTCTATATATTTTTCTAAATAGACCCCAGAATTCCCAAAGTTAGCTTTCGCTTCTTTCTGAGTTACAGAGATTCCTTTACGCAGCTCAGACTCATCACGAGCTACACGGATTCCTTTCCCTCCGCCTCCAGCAGTAGCTTTAATTATTACAGGGTAACCAATTTCTCCCGCTATTTTCACACCATCTTCAACATTTTCAATGATTCCATTTGACCCTGGAACGACTGGTACACCAGCATTTTTCATTGTAGTACGAGCCACATCTTTTGTTCCCATTTGATTGATTGCATCTGGCGTTGGACCGATGAAAGTAATATTACATTCATCGCATATTTCAGCAAAGGCAGCATTTTCCGATAAGAAACCATATCCTGGATGAATTGCATCTACCTCCGTTAATGTAGCGACACTCATTATGTTTGTAAAATTTAAATAACTATCAACGGAAGGTGTCGGACCTATACAATACGCTTCATCTGCAAGTCGTACATGGAGAGAGTCGCTATCTGCTTCGGAAAAAACTGCTACTGTCTCAATATTTAATTCTTTACATGCTCTAATAATTCGAACAGCAATTTCTCCTCTATTTGCAATAAGAACCTTCTTAATCATGTTTTCATCCCCTACTCTGGTTTCACTAAAAATAACTCTTGTCCGTATTCAACTAATTGTCCATTTTCAGCAAGTATCTCTACAATTTCACCTTTCAGTTCAGATTCAATTTCATTCATTAATTTCATTGCTTCAACAATACATACTACTGTATCTTCTTTTACTTTATCACCTATTGATACATATGGAGATGAATCTGGTGATGGGGCAGAATAAAAAGTACCCACCATTGGAGATTTTATTGTGTGATAATTATGCTCCTTCGTATCCTTCTCAGCAACCACTTTTTCTTCCATCGATGATTGTAATTCCTCTTGCCTTACAGTTGTTGGTTCAGCTACATGAGATGTAGCATGTGTTGCAGCTGTTGGCACATTAACTTGTTGGACTGAACTACCTTTTGTGTTTACATTCTTTCTTAAAGTAACTTTAGAACCACTTTGTTCAAATTTAAACTCTTCAATACTAGACTCATCAATTAATTTAATCAACTCACGTATCTCTTGAATCTTTAACATGTTCCTTCACTCCTTGTTCTAGTTTTATAAGTAATTTAGTCATGTTTTTTAATTTTTGTCATTTGAAAGTCTTATTGATATCCAACTGTATTATAGAAAAATTATGTAGGCTAATACTCAAAATATATAGATAACAGTACTTAGTGAAAAATTCACATTTGTTATTTTGTCTTATGAGTTAGTCCTAAAAAATATGCTACATCATAATTGAATAAATGGAAACCTTTTTTTATTATTTTCATGAGAAAACATTTTCAGCTCTAGAAGTTTCAAAAGGCTTCATTCTTCTAAATGTAATAGAATTGAAAAAAGGCGACTCAAGAGGGCATTCCTTCCTGAGTCACCTAAATGAAGCAATAGTCCTATGTAAAATATTGCTATAAAAGATACTTTGTTCTTATTCGTTTTTATATTCTTTAAATATCGGAATTTCTGACAAGTTATCAGGAATTTTCCCTTTCTCTAATAAAATTATTTTGACAATATTTTTATTTCGTGCCATATGGTATTTATCACCATATTCATTTTCTTGTGTAAATTGTTTTAGGCTTTGATAATCCTCTTCTTGAATAGAAATAGGTTCTGAATCTCCTGCATCCTCTTCCGATTGTTCATACCCTACTTCAAATTCCACAATTTGAATTTTATCATTTTTTATATTTCTAGTTTGTTCTAACACTGCCTTTGCACCTTCAGTTAAATCTGACCATTCCATTTTTATCTCTC